>JADGGF010000169.1 GCA_019690055.1 Micromonosporaceae bacterium | reverse complement strand
TATTTGTTTATAACACACAGGTCAAGCTGGTCTCGTCCCCGCCGGTCCCATGCAGGAGCAGGAGAGGCGGCCCGGCATGGGGCGTCGTGCCGGGCCGCCAGACGTGGGGGCGGTCAAGCTGCTGCTTCACAGAACCTTGGCTCCGTACATCTCACCGAGCGGATCGGCGAGCAGTTCGAGCCGCTCGCCGTCCGGCCCTCGAAAATAGATAGATGTGCCGGATTCAACCTGATACGCCACCCCGGCCTCGTCTAGCTTCGCGCGAAGGTAGTCCCACTTCTCCTGGGTCACCGAGATTGCGATATGGTGCAGCCCCCCGAGGACTTCGATGTACGGCCCGAGGTCCAGGCCAGGCATGTCGAAGAACGCGAGCAGGTTGCCGGTGCCGACGTCGAAGAAGAAGTGGTTGGAACCCGCGTAGTCGCGATTTTCGAAGATCTCGGTCAGCGGGAACTCCAGCAGACCCTGGTAGAACTCGATCGTCGCTCGGACGTCGGAACAGAGCAGTGCCGTGTGGTGTATCCCCCGCGCCGAACTCTGCGGTCGTGTCGCCGCATCACGAAGGTACTGACTGCGGATCTGCTCGCGGTCCTTGGCAATGGCATCGAGATCAATGGACATGACACTCCCCGGGTCAGATCCGGAAGAAGCCCGTGAGGAAGCGGTGAGCCAGCTCTGTGTCGCCGCGGACGGTGCCCGCGTTGGTCCGACCGTAGGCGGTGAGGACGAAGCTGGCGGGGTCGAACTCGATGACAGCCGGAAGCGTGGATACGTCGCCGGCGGCGATCGTGACACCGTCGGGGCTGACCGACGCCACACTGTCCCCGGCGTGGGCCCCGGTGGTGATCCGGATGCCGATCTGGAACGGCTCGGTGCCCGGGGCGATCGTGGGTGTGGCGCTCCACAGGATGAAGCACAGCGGCACCAGCATGTCGGCCGAGTCGCCGGCGAGGGCGTGGGCCTTGCCAGCACCCTGGCGGATGTCCCAGCTGTGCACGGCGTAGTCGACGAGTTGGAAGATCGCGTAGAAAGCCGCCGGCAGTGGGCCCATGTACTTGTGCGGGACCATCAACCCGCTCCACTCGTCGTCGGTGAGCGACACGAAGGTGGCCATCATCTGGTCGAAGTCCTTGCGACAGCGCGCGATGAGCTCGGCCTGGGGGATTCGGCGCAATGCCTGTGCCCCGGCGTCGACGTGCACGGCCATGTCTCTCAACGGGACCAGGGGCGGCGGTGCACCGTTGCCCCGGGCGGCATTGAAGCTTACGAAGTACGTCTCGGTCGTATCAACGAGATGGCCGACCACATCCCGAGCCTGCCAGTGACCCGCGCCGGTCGGGGCCATCCATGCCTCGTCCGTGCCGACGAGGGCGAACATGCCTTCCGCCTCGCGCTGCACCAACGCCAGCAGCCTGTCCTTGCTCGCCGGGTCGAGGAAGTTCCAACTGTTCATGGCGATCCCCTCTCGTCGCTGAGTACCCGGTCGTCGCCTCTGACACCGATCGAGATCTCGGTGACGGCCGATCGGTTTCCATGTCAACCAGCAGTCTGAGCCGGAGATGGTGGATGTGTCAACCATCACAGGTAGACTCCACAGTCGTGACTGAAACTCGGTGGCTCGACGACGAGGAACAGCGAGCGTGGCGGGGCTGGCTCGACCTCAACGCTCAGCTGTCCGCCATCCTGAACCGGCACCTCCAAGCGGTCAGTGGGCTGTCGTTGTCGGACTACGACGTGCTCGTGGCACTCACGGACGTGCCAGAGCGTTCGTTGCGGATGTTCGAACTCGGCGCGCGGCTGGGCTGGGAGAAGAGCCGGGTCTCCAAGCAGGTGGCGCGGATGGCCGCGCGTGGGCTGGTGGAACGGCGGGAATGCCCGGATGACCGGCGCGGGGCGTTTGTCGACCTTACCGACGACGGGCTCGCGGCGATCCAGGCCGCGGCACCGGCCCACGTCGAGCTCGTGCGGAGCCTTGTCTTCGACGGGCTCAGCCGGGCCCAGGTGCGAAGCCTTGCCGCGATCAGCCGGACGTTGCTGGACCGGTTCGACCGTCTCGCCAAGGATTTAGTCGATCCCCCGATGGAGTGAACGGCCATCTGACTCGAGGAGCGGACAGATGACGGGCGTCCGTGTGCATACGACACTTCCCGTTCGGGTCCTCATTGGACCGGGGGCACGGCACGAGATTCCCGCCGAGGTGCGTCGGCTCGGCGCACGACAGGTCATGGTCGTGGCCACCCCCTCGGCCGGCCAGGCGACCGACGAGCTGGTGTCCGCCCTCGGCCCGCTGTTCGGTGCCCGGTTCGACCGGCCGGTCGTCCATACCCCCGTCGCGGTCACGGCCGAGGCGATGCGGCTCGTCGAGGGCACAGGCGCCGACCTGGTCCTGGCGATCGGTGGCGGCTCCGCGATCGGACTCGGCAAAGCGATCTCCTCGCGAACCGGGATGCCGCAGATCGCGGTCCCCACCACCTACGCCGGGTCCGAACTCACCCCGACCCTCGGAGAAACCACCGACGGCGTCAAGACCACCCGACGCGATCCCGCCTTGGCCCCGGGCACCGTCGTGTACGACCCTGAACTGACGCTGTCCCTGCCGGCCCGACTGACCCTGACTAGCGTGATGAACGCATTGGCCCACGCGGTCGAGGCGCTGTGGGCGCCCGACGCCAGCGCGGTCTCCGACGCCGTCGCAACCGGCGCCGCCGAAGTGATCCTCACCGAGTTGCCCGGATCCCTCGCCAAACTGTCCGATGTGAGCGTTCGTGCTCGGTTGCAGGAGGCGTCGTGGCTGGCTGGGCTGGCACTGGCCCAGACCAGCATGGGTTTGCAGCATCAGCTCGCCCATGTCCTCGGCGCTGCGTACGACCTGCCCCACGCCGAGCTGCACACGATCCTGCTGCCCCACGTCATGGCCTACAACCTGCCCGGGGCGCCACGGGCGGCCGCCCGACTTGCCCGGATCACCGGCGCCGACCCGGTCTCCGTCGTGTCCCAGTTGACCCGGGCCGTGGACGGTCCCGCCAACCTCGCTGCACTTGGCGTACCCCGCGCCGACTTGGTCGACCTTGCTCGGCGAACGGTCGCGGCACCGTATCCGAACCCGCGCCCGGTCGACGTCGCCGCCGTTACCCACATACTGACCCAGGCGTGGTAACGGAGTGCCGGACCGTTCGCTCCGCTCGATGGGTCTGTGGATGTTGGAGAGGTGATCAAGCGGCGTAGGGCCGAACCCGCCACCCCGCGATGGCGAGAACGAATTGCCCGGCAAGCCAGACAAAGCGGACGAACGCGGGCGGCGGCGCGTGGGTCCGTCGGCCGCAACCTTTCCAGCCGGCACCCCGTGTTTCACTGTCGACCTTGCACCTGAGGCGAAGGCGACGGCATGGCGGATAGCGACGGATTCGATACGTTCTACCGCGGCACCACCCCGCGGCTGCTGCGGTACGCGTACGGGCTCACGGCCGACCTCGGCGAGGCGCAGGACATCGTGCAGGAGGCGTACGCGCGGGCCTGGCAGCGATGGCGTCGGCTCCGTGATTGCGACGACCGGGAGGGCTGGCTACGGCTCGTCGTGGATCGGTTGGCCACCGACTCGTGGCGGCGGCTCCTGGTGCGCCGAGCCGCAATCACTCGCCGAACACCACCACCGCCCGCCCTACCACCGCCCGAGGACGTGATCGTGCTGATCGAGGCGCTGCGTACGCTCCCGTTCGCGCATCGCCGCGCGTTGGCCATGTTCTACCTGCTCGACCGGTCCATCACCGATATCGCCCGGGAAACCGGCGCCAGTCTCGGCACGGTCAAGTCGTGGCTGTCCCGTGGCCGGGACGCTCTCGCGACCGCGCTCCGCGACCAACCAGAAGAAGCCAGCACGGGAGGCTCCGATGCCCGCTGACCTCGATGAGCTCTTCGCTGCGCTTGGCTCCTACACCGACCGCGTCCCGGTCGGCCCGCCCGAACTGGCCCGTCGCCGTGGCCAGCGGCGCACCCGTCGCCGTCTGGCCGCAAGCGCGCTGGCCGTGATGCTGGTCATCGGCTCGGTCGTCGTCATCGCCACCCGCTTCCAGCGACCCGACCTGCCGCCGACCCCAACCACGCCGACGCCGTCGGCGGCCCCGGTCCGGTTCACCGAGCTCCAGCCACTCGGCGCCGGCGTGGACATGGAGCTCGGCGGGTATGGCATGGCTGCCGTGGTGGGGGACCGCGCGTACGTCGGTGCCCGGACTGTCGATGGTCGGTTGCACGTCAACGCGATCGACCTCAGGACGGGGGATCCGTTGTGGTCCACTGTGGACCTCGGCTCGTTCGGCGACTGGAACGGCTTGCTGGCCGGGCCGCAGGCGGTCGTCGTGATCGGCGAGCACGACGACGGCACCATCCCCGACCACGTGCTCATGGTCCTCGACCCCGACACCGGTGCCAAACGCTGGGAGACCGGCTTCGACGACCTCGACATCCAGTGGTACGACATCGGCGCTGTGCTGCCCAGCCGGACCAGCGTCCGCGCCCTCGACTGGCGTACCGGCGCCGAGCTGTGGCGGATACCCGTGCCCGACACCAACCCCGAGCCGGCGTTCCTGCAGAACTTCTCGACCGCGGATGCGGCGACAGCCCCAGCCATGCTGCGCGTCGGGCTCGACCCGACCGACCACCGCTTCTTCATGGTCGAACCGAGCGGCCGGCTGCACCGCTATGACGCCGCCACGGGCCTCGAGCAGGAGGTCGTGCCGGATGCCGGCCCCGCTGTTGCGACCCGCGAGGGCTTGCTCATCAACTACCGCCTCGTCGACGACCAGCTGTTCTCGACCAACGACGACCGGACCGAGGCGTACCGGTACGACCTGCGCAACCCGGCCGGCCTGGTCCGTATCTACACCGCCACCGGCCAGGACCGGATCGACTCCGTCACCGCCTGCGGACCCGAGCGCGCCTGCGTCATAACCCGGTCCAGCGGGCCATCCGACAAACTCAACCTGGTGGACCTCTCCTCCGGCCGTATTCTTTGGCAGGTCGAGATCAACTACGCCGAGTACGCCGTTGCCGCCGGCGACTGGATCATCACCGAGCGCGGCAACCTCGTCGAGGCGACCACTGGCCGCCGGTTCGACCAACGGTCGACAGTGTTCGGCGGCTGGGTTACCCCCAGCGCCGTGCTCATCTTCACCGCCGACACCGAGGACCCCGCCCGAATGCCGCAGACAGTGGTCGGAGTGTCCACACTGGATGGTTCGTCGGTGACGCTGGGGCAGATCGGCCCGATCGCCGGACTCTGTGCCTGGAGCACCACCGTGCTGGTCTGCCCGACACTTCAGGCCTTCCGCGCCTGGCGCTTCGCGACCTGATGGAGGCGCCAACCATCGGCTGAACGCGACAGTTTCGCCGAGACCATGCACGGTGGACAGTGTGATGATCCGCCCGGCAACGGCGGCAAGACCCGGCCGCTCCCCCGTGGCCGGGCGCCGAGCACCAACAAAATCAGTCGACTAGATCAACTTTGTCGCCCATGACGAATGGCGCCTGCACCACGAAATGCAGGGTCCGTACGGTCAGCCGGCGGCCGGTACAACCGCCCCCGGCAGCGCATACACATCGTAGGTGGCCAGGGACGCCGTGACGGCCGGATACTTCTCGCCGAGCGCCCGCACCTCATCCTCGCTACTCGCTCGCACGACGGCGAACCCCCACGCACCCCCGGGGTCGGCCACCGGACTGAAGACAGGCACACGGCCGGCGTCGACATGGACCCGCCAGTAGGCGACGTGCTCCGCCATCGTGCGGGCCTCTTCCTCGGACATGTCCTGCAGGAAGGTCGGGCGCGGCGGGGTCAGCTTGTACAAGAAAAACATACCAACATCTCCAGTTGTCGCCGGCCTCCGGCTCAAGCCGCCGAGAGGCACCGCGAGGCCGGCCACCGTAGTGGGTCAGACGACCACGAGTCACCCGTGCCCAGGGCAGGCCGTACGGGGCTGACTGCCCGTGCTATCGTCAGTGCCGGCTAACGGTAGACTGTGGCGCACCGTTAGTCAACACGCACAGTTGTCGGAGTCGAAGCAGACGTACGGGAATGGAGCATGGTCAGCCGTGACGAGGTGCTGGACGCGCTCGGGGATCGGACTCGCCGCGAGATCCTGGAGTGCCTGAGGGCCGGGCCGCAGCCGGTCGGCGTCATAGCGCAGAACCTCACTGTGGGACGCCCGGCCGTGTCGCAGCATCTGAAAGTGCTCAAGCTGGCTGGACTGGTCAGCGACGAGGCGGTCGGCACGCGGCGCGTCTACCGGCTGAACCCCGAAGGCCTGCAAACCCTGGAGGAGTACGTGCAGTCGTTCTGGTCGGCGGCCCTACTGCGCTATCGCCAGGCGGCCAGACGAGCAGCGCAGCCGGGCAATCCGGCCGGCTCGAAAGGCAGCCCCCATGGCCGGTGACCCGGTGGTCGTGCGCCAGTCGATATTCGTCGAGTTGCCAGCGGACGAGGCATTCCGCCTGTTCACTGACGGGATCGGGCAGTGGTGGCCGCTCGACGAGGGTTTCAGCTACGGCGGGAACCGGGCACGGGACATCTTTCTCGAGGCTCGCGTCGGCGGGCGGTTCTACGAGCGCTTCGTCGATGGTGATGAGCTGCAGGTCGGCACAGTCGTCTCCTGCACGCCGCCACACACGATCGTCTTCACCTGGCGTAGCCCTGATTGGGCAGCTGAGACCGAGGTGGAGGTGACTTTCACACCGGCGACGGGCGGTACGACGGTCGAGCTCGTGCACCGCGGCTTCGAGCGACTCGGACCGGACGGGCCGACGATGGCACGCCGCTGGGCCAACGGATGGCCGCGGGTCATCGCCGCGTTCGCCGACGGAGCCAGCCGGTCATCCTGAGACCGTTGCGCAGAGGCACATGTGCCGATGCTCGCGGCGCGTCATCGTCCTGCGCGCAACAGGCCGCGCTGGCTCTCCTTCACCTGCCCTACAGCCGGCGTGTCCATAGAAATCCGCAGCAGGTGACCGGCGACCCGACCGCACGAGAGAGTGATTATGATCGCTGTTGGGTCGGTCGCGCGACGACATAGGCGTTGCGCCGGGGTTGCGGCCTGGACCGGGCGGTCCCTTCGACATAGGCCAGCCTGACTGTGCTTCTTGACTAACGGTGCGGCGCGGCTTACCGTCACTCCGGACTAACATAAGGCCCTCCGTTGCGAGGACCCGATCGTCGTGGAGGTGAAGGTCATGGGTGCGCCCGTGACCTGGTTCGAGATCATCACCAATGACCCGAAGGCCGCGCGGGAGTTCTATGCGGAGATCTTCGGTTGGTCGCTGAACACCGTGTCCGGAATGGACAATGCCTTGGTGGAGACTGGTTCCGCCGAAGCCATTGGGGGTGGTATCGGTGCCGCCACCGGCCCTAACCAGGTGATCTTCTACATCGAAGTCGACGACCCTCAGTCCTATTTGGACAGGATTGAGAGGGCGGGTGGGCGCACGGTTGTTCCAGTGACGGAAGTGCCGGACATGGTGACCTTCGCTCAGTTCGCCGATCCCCAGGGCAACGTCATCGGTCTCGTCAAGAGCGCCGGCTAGCGGTGGATGGGGCCGGGACCGCCGGGCGGCCGAAACAGCCAGCCTTCTCACGGCTACCGCCGATGGGCCGTCCCGGCCAACCCGGCCGCGAGGACCCGTAGCACCCCGCAGGAGGGTGAGGCAGTGTCCGGCGGTAGTCGACGCCACGTTGCCGGCCTCCAGCCATGAATGGGGCATGAGGCGGCGACCACTGTTGCGACAGTTGCTGTCACGACAGCTACAGCGCTAGTCTTGGTGTGTGGTTGGAAGCGCACAGTCCGACCGGGACACGGGTGAGTCGCCGTTCCATGTTGTCATCATCGGAGGCGGCCTGGCCGGGCTCTGTCTGGCCCAAGGCCTCTTCAGGTCGGGCATCAGCGTCACCGTTTACGAGGCTGACGCGTCTCCCGAGGTTCGCGCTCAGGGGTACCGGATCAGCCTCAAGGCCACGGGCACCGAAGCGTTGTGGCCCCATCTGTTCGACCTCTGCCTGGCGTCCTCGCTACGGCCGGCCACCCGTAGCCACCTGTCGACCTCACCAATCACCAACCGCAGCGGCGCAGCGGCTCGCGCCCGGCCTTCCCATCACCGACATTCCTGACTATCTGCAGTGGATCGTTCCACTGCTGGACGAACAGGTTCGAGCCGCCGGCCCCGCCGCCCTGCACCGCCTGGCCACCGACACCGTCTCCGCCCTGCATCCGGCCGTACGCCGAGTGGTCGACGAGGCCGACGTCGAGGCCACCTTCGCCGTACGGATCACCTCCGCGCGCCCAGTCACGCTCTGGGCGGTGACCTTGCTGGGGGACGCAATCCATACCATGTCACCGGGCCGCGGCGACGGCGCCAACATCGCCCTCCGCGACGCCCAGAACCTCACGGCAGCACTCGCGCGGGCCGCCGCTGGCGAGGTCTCGCTGGCCGAGGCCAAGCGGGCGTACGAAATCGACATGCTCGACTACGGATTCGCGGCCGTTGCGGAGTCCCTGACCAACCCCTTCTCCGGCCGTCTCAGCGCCCCAGCGCCACGAAACGACGTCCGGTAACCCGCGCCGCAGTCGTGGGTGCCGGCGCCATCAGCCCACACCCCTCGCGCAGGAACCCCCGTGTCCGATCCCGGGTGGAACCCCAGAAG
>JADGGF010000168.1 GCA_019690055.1 Micromonosporaceae bacterium | reverse complement strand
GGCCCCCAACGCGCCCCCCCGCGCCCCCGGCCACCCCCCGGGGGGCCCCGCCCGGGCCCCCGGGGGGCGCCCCGCGCGACTTCCTCAACCTCAGCGACTCGGTCCGGGCGGTCGCGTTGGCGGCCACGGCACCAACGCTCGCGGCCGATGTGATCAACATCGGCGCCGGGCGCGCCACCAGCGCGCGCACCATGGTGCATTCGCTCGTCGAGATCAGCGGCGTACCCGCCGAGATCAATGAGGCACCGGCGGCGGAGCCGGAAACACAGTGGCAGCAGATGCGGATCGAGCGCGCACGTGAGCTCCTTGGCTGGGCGCCGGGCGCCGACCTGACGGACGGGGTGCGAGAGCTATGGGCGCACATCACCGACAACGCCAGTCACACCTGAGCCCGGTGGAGTCGCTCATGTCGCTGCGAGACCTGCCCGCGCGGATACGGGGACGACAGGTGCCCGCGCTCCTGCGCTCCAAGGGCACGCTCGCCCAGCTCTACTCCGGCCGTGACAACGCGATCGGTTTCCTCCGCCTGATGCTCGCCTCGGCCGTCGTGCTGCACCACTCCAAGCCGCTCGGCTTCGGCGAGCACGACCTCGGCTTCGACCTGTTTCGCGGCCAGACCGCGGTCGGCACGTTGGCCGTCTACGGGTTCTTCGTGCTGTCGGGCCTGCTGATCACCAGCAGCGCCCAACGGGCACCGATCGTCCGCTACATCTGGCACCGGTGCCTGCGCATCCTGCCCGCGCTGTGGGTCTGCCTCATCGTCACGGCCTTCGTCGTCGCCCCGCTCGTGGCGCTGCGGGAGCACGGCACGCTGCGGGGCTTCTTCGCTGGGCCGCAGGGACCGTTCCAGTACGTCATGAACAACTGGTTCACGGGGGTGCGCCAGTGGGGCATCCATGACCTCCTCCAGGAGACGACACCGTGGGGGCGGATCAGTGGAGCAAGCGTCTTCGATGGAGCGCTCTGGTCGCTCGTGTACGAGTCCCTCTGCTACGTGATCGTCGGGCTCCTGGCGATCACCGGGGTGCTCAACCACGCCCGCCGCTTCGTGCTGCTCCTCGCCGCCGGCACGTACACGCTGATCGCGCTCGACCACATGCGCCCGTCGACCTGGGCGACCGGCCCGCGGGGCGACTACGGCGGGACGGTCCTGCCGCTGCTGGGCGGGGTGTCGTTCATGTGGCTGGTGTACCTCGGCTTCTTCTTCGCGTTCGGCGCCTGCGTACACCTGTACCGCGAGAAGGTTCCGATCAACGACGCCCTGGGGGTCGCCTCCGGTGTCGTCTTCGTCGGCTCGCTCCTGGTCGGCGGTTTCTTCCTCGTCGGCGCCCCGGCCTTCGCGTACCTGCTGATCTGGCTCTCCGTCCGCCTGCCGCGCGTGGTCCACCCGGTGGGCCGGAGGGCGGACTACTCGTACGGCGTCTACATCTACGGGTTCGTCGGCCAGCAGGTCTTCGCGAGCCTGGGGTGGCAACGGTGGGGCTTTGTGGCCTTCTCGGCGATCTCGCTAGCGGCGGCGTACGGGGCCGCGTTCCTGTCCTGGCACCTCGTGGAGAAGCGCGCCTTGGCGCTGAAGGGGTGGACGCCGCGCCTGCGGGCCCGGACCACCGCGGTCCCCGCCCCCGAGCCGGCCACGGAGGCGACCACCGACGGGTTGACCCCGAGCCCGGCGGAGTCGCGGGCGCGGGCGTGAGAGCCCAACGCGTCACTGGGCCCACGGGAGCTTGCGGGGGCGGCGATGCCCGGGCGACGTCGATCAGGGTTCGATATGCTGAGGCAGCCTTCTTCCGTCGCGCACTCGTCATCGTCCTCTCGTGCCGCGCGGCGCGGATTCATGTCAGCCCACTTCTCGAGGACTGGTAGCGATCTGTGACCGGTGAGTCGATGAGCCCCGCCCCTGTCCAGACAAGCCTCCGCCGACTCTGGGTCGGCGCATTCGTCGGCTTCTTCCTCATCTTCGGTGCCTGGGCGTTCGCGGCGCCCTACGACGGCCCGCCGGACGAGGTGCAGCACGTCATCCGCGCGGCCGGCGTCGTCTCCGGCCAGGTCGCTCCCGAGCCGGTGATCATCGACAACTGGGACGGCCGGGGATCGCGTGGGCTCGGCGCCTACCAGCGCGTACCGGAAGGGCTGCACAGCCCCGCGACCTGCTGGGGTTTCGACCCCGATAAGCCCGCGAACTGCGCGACATCCATCCACGGCGGACCGGTCACCGAGGTGCCGACCAGCGCCGGTCGATACAACCCCACGTACTACGCGTTGGTCGGCCTCCCGGTGAGGGTGTGGCCGGGCTGGGGCGGTCTGGTGCTGTCGCGTCTGATCAGCGCCGCGCTCTCCGCCGCCCTGCTGACCTGCGCGTTCGCGGTGCTGGTCCGGTGGTCGCGGTTCGGTCTGATGCTCGGCGGGCTCGTCGCGGCGAGCACTCCGATGCTGGCCCACCTGGCCGGCGCGGTGAACCCCAACGGCCTCGAGATCAGCGCCGGTATCGCCCTCTTCGCGGCCGGCATACCGATGGTGCTCGACAAGCGGATGGTCGCCTCCCGCCGACCGCTGTACTGGCTGTTCGGGATCAGCGCCGTCCTGCTCGCGCTGGTGCGACCGCTGGGGCCGCTGTGGCTGGTGAGCGCGCTGGCCGTGCTCGGGCTGGGGCTCAGCCGCGCCCGGATCCGCGAGCTGTGGTCGACGAAACTGGTCCGCAACTGGACGCTGGGCATCGGTGCCGCTCTGCTGGCCTCGGTCGCCTGGACGCTGGTCATGCGTACCGGCAGCGTCGTTCCCCCGGACGACGAGCCCAGGCCCTACATCAGCCCACTCCAGGCTGCATTGACCTACTTCGAAGACTGGAACATCTACTTCCGCGGCATGGTCGGCGGCGCCGGGTGGTTCGACATCTTCATCCCGAGCCCGTTCTACTGGCTGTGGATCTCGTTCGTGGCGGCGCTGCTCCTGTTCGCCCTGGTCGCCGGTGGCTGGGCCGACCGCTGGCGGTTCGTCCCCTTCGTCCTGGGCGGGTTCGTAGCGCCCGGCATCCTGCAGGTCGCGAAGGCGAACGTCCTCGGCCTCGCGGTGATCGGCGGCCGGTACATGCTGCCCCTGCTCGTGGGCATCCCCTTGCTGGCCGCATTCATCCTCGATCGCACGCTGATGAACGCCCGCCTGTCCCGCACAACAACCCGCCTGTTCATCATCGCGCTGCTGCCGGTACACATCGTGCTGCTGGTCTATGCCATGATCCGCTGGCAGCGTGGCCGCGGCAGTGGTGGGCTCAACATCCTGAAGGGTGAGTGGCATCCGCCGACCGGCTCGCTGCTGCCCATGCTGCTGATGCTGGCCGGCCTTGGCGTGGCCGCCTACATCTTCTGGGGCGCCCAGAACCTGATCCACCGGGCCGCTGGGGGTGATGGGCCGCTGACGGTGGCCTCCACCGCGACCGAATGGTCCACCCCCGGTACGGCGGCCAACGGTGCCGCGACGGCCAACGGCGGTGCCGTGACGGCCAACGGCGCGTCGACCGCGACGGTCGGTCGGCACCGGCGGCCCGAGCCCGACGACGAGTCGCCCGTCGTCGGGCACTGAGGCCACCGGCGCCGCCGGTCAGTCAACGCCTTGGCGGTTCCCGGCCCACACAACAGCCCACGGCGACGGCGGGTCTATCCTGGGCGCCTGCCGTCGCGGGGCGCGGCCGCGACCGGTTGGTATGTCGGATGTCTGCTCGACCCCCGGAGATGACTCGTGTCCCAGGCCACGGCCACCCCGCCGGTCGATCCGGCCGCAGCTGATTCGTCCGGGTTATCGGTTTCGTGGCGGCCGCGACTCGTCCGGCTGGGGGTGTGGGTCGGCGGCGCCTGGCTCCTGGTGACGCTCGCCTACCTGCTCGGCGTCGCTCTGATCGTGCCGGTGCTCGTCCTCGTGGCCGCGGCCAGCCTGGTGCGCGGGGGGCGCAGCCTGCTCGACCGGCTGATGATCGCGCTCGCCGTCCTGCTCGGGGCGAGCTGCCTGGCTCTGCTGGTCTTCTCGGTCTGGCCGTGGAAGCTGCATCCGGTCGCCGTCGGTGGGACCGCGCTGAGCGTCCTGGCGGCCTACGGGGTCCTCGCCCAGCGTCGGCCGAGTCTGCCCCGACCCACGTTCGGCGACCTGCTGAGCACGGGCGCTGCCACGGCCGTCACCGCGATCGTGGCCTTCCCGCTGCTGCGGACCGATCTGATCGGGCGCATCGCCATCGTCGCCAACGGCGAGGATTTCGCGCGCCACGTCACGGTCTTCGACGCCGCCCGTCAGGTCGGCGGGTACCTGTTCCTCCACTGGGACGCGGCCCTGCGGTTCACCTACGAGGGCATGATCACCTACCCGCAGGCGTCCCACGTCCTCAGCGCCCTGCTGGACAACTTCGTCCGGTCGTCGGCGACCGAGTTCGGGTCTGGCGCCGACGCGGTGAACCACTACCTCGGCTTCATCTGCGCGGCGTACGGACTGTTCACCCTGGTCACGACCTGGGCCGCCCAGTGGGTGGCCGGTCCGCTGCTGACCCCCGCCCGCCGCGTGGCCGTGGTCGGCGTGGTCGGCGTCGTCTGCCTCACCTTCGAGATCTTCGCGCTGGTACCGCGCCAGTACACCTCGGAGGTGGCCGGCCTGATCCCGGCCGTCCTCCTGGTGGCCATGCTGTGCCGGCCGCCCAGCCGCCGGACGACGGTGATCGCGGCCCTGCTCGTGGTGGCGATCGCCTTTACGTACTACCTGTTCCTCCCGGCCGCCGCCCTCATCGTCGTCCTGTGGGCGGTGCGGCGGCGGGTGTGGCGGACGCACCGGGCCCAGGTGGTCGTGGCGGCCGTCGCCCTGCTCGTCGCGGCCTTTCCCCCGATGCTCGGGCTGGCTCTGGGGAACCAGACCCGGGCCCTGCTGGTGATGGCCGACCGGCCGCCACTGGGCGAGGTCCTCCAGCTGGGGTTCGTGGTCGCGGCGGGCCTGTGGCACCGCCGGACCCTCAGTTCGCCGCGGTGGCGAAACTATCTCGGGGCCGTCGTCGTCACCGTCGGGGTCGCCATCGCCCTGTACGCGGTCCAGTTCGCGATGGCCGGGCCACCTGCCCTCGGTGGCTACTACTACGGCAACAAGGCGCTGCACCTGCTGCTCGTGGTGCTCGTGCTGGGCATCGGCAGCGTGCTGAACCACCTGCCCCCGCCGGCGCCGGAGTCTCGGCCGCCCCGGGGTGGCTGGCTGCTGCGCTTCGGACAGCTGGTTCCGGCCGGGTTCGTGGTGCTCGCCGCGGCGGCGGGAACGGCGCTGCTCATCAACGAGCAGGCGGGCAGCGTTCCGGCCCGGGCCTGGGTTCGCGGTGACTACTACGCGGAGGCCGAGATCGCCACGGCGGTGATCCACGAGCTGAACCGCGCGGCGCCGGCCGATGCGATCACCGTGGTCATCGCCGAGGACCCGAGCCACGGGTACCGGATCCAGCTGTTCCTCGCCGTCCTCCAACGCTCGGCTGGACCGCTCGCGCCCGGGATGTACGGCTACTACATCGAGGACCACGCCCGCTTCGAGGCCATGGTCGCCGGCGCCGGGGACCGCCCCGTGATCATCGCCACGGACGGGTCGGACATGGCCGCGGACCTCGCTGCGGAGATCCGGTCCCGACACAACACGGTCATCGATGTGGTGCGGCTGAATGATGAGTAGCGGTCCCATAACCGACGCCGGTCGGGTATCCGGTCTCGTCCGGCTCATCCAGGCTCTCCCCCGGGGCACCGTCACCGTCGGGGCCGGCCTGGGCGTGCTCGGTCTGGCCTCCTACGTACACCTCGCGGCGGCCGGGCACGTCCTGGACGACGCCGACATGTCGTCCCTGTCAGTGCTGTGGTCGATCGTCTTCTCCGTGGGGCTGGGCCTGTTCGTCCCGGTCGAGCAGGAGATGGCGCGGCTGGTCGCGGCGGGACGGACGACCAGGCCGGGAGCGCGCGTGGTGCTGGTCCGGGGCGCCGCCTTTGCCGGCGCGGCGTTCGGGCTGCTGCTCGTGGGCATCGCCCTCCTCCGGCGGCCGATCGCGGACCGGCTCTTCGCCGGCGACGTCGGGCTGGTCTGGGCGCTCGTCGGGGGACTCGGCGCGCTCGCCATCGCGCACACCACGCGCGGCGTCTTCGCCGGGCGCGGCCGGTTCGGCTGGTACAGCGCTCAGCTCGGAATCGATGGTGGTCTCCGTATTGTGCTGGCGCTCGCGTTCTTCGTCGGCGGCCTGGACTCGGCCCTCTGGTTCAGCCTCATCCTCACGCTGGCGCCAGTGGCGTCCGTGCTGCTCACGCTGCCGGCGGTGGCGGCGGAGGCGCGGTCCGTCGGGCCAGAGGCAGCGTGGGGCGCCTTCGCCCGCGGCTTGGGGCTGCTGACCGCGTCGTCCCTCGCGGCTCAGCTGCTGGTGAACGTAGCGGTCATCAATGCCCGCCTCCTCGACCCCGAGGACGTGGCGATCGCCGCCGCGCTGTTGTCGGCCACGGTGCTGGTGCGGATTCCGCTGTTCGTCTTCGCGTCGCTGCAGGCCTCGCTCCTGCCGTCGCTGAGCCAGGCCGTCGCGGAGGACGACCAAGCCGAGTTCCGCCGCCAGCTGACCCGGGGCTTGGCCGCAGTCACCATCCTGGGCGGCGTCGGCGCCGTGGTCGCCATCCCGGCCGGGCCCTGGCTGTCCGTGCTCCTCTTTGATGCGCCCGAGGTCCTCGGCGCCGGTGACTTCGCGTGGCTCGCCATCGGCACGCTCGCGTACCTGTGGGCGATGGTGCTCGGCCAGGGGGTCCTCGCCCAGGGACGCCACCACCAACAGACTGCGGCGTGGGTGGTGGGCATCGTCGTCCTGGCCGCGGTGACGCTGCTGCCGGGCAGCGTCGCGCTCCGGGTCGAACTGGGCTATGCGGCCGGGTCGGCCGCCGTGGCGGCGCTGCTCGCCAACTGGCTCACGCGCCGCGCCCGCCGCTGAGCGTCACTCCGCGGCGGGCTGCTCCTTGGCGGGCTCGGCCGGCGGTGCGGCTGGGAGCAGCGCCGTGAGCGCGTTGCCGGTGATCCGGCGGAACGTCCGCCCGGTGCGGCGCCGGTCGAGCAGCGCCACCTCCAGCGCGGTGGCAGCGAGCTGCCGCGGGGCGCCGCCTTCACCGCCGACACTGCCGAGCGCCTTCACCCCGAGAGCCAGGGCATCGGCCAGCGCCATGTCCTCGGAGTGCTCGGCCTTGAGGACGTTCGCGATGCCCTCGGCGTGACCACCCATCGCGACGAACCCCGGCTCGTCGGCGATCGACCCGTCGTAGGTGAGCCGGTAGAGCTCGTCGTCGGCCGGGTTCGGGGCGACCTCGGCCACGCACAGCTCAACCTCGAAGGGCTTGGTCTGCTCCTGGAAGATGGCGCCCAGGGTCGCCGAGTAGGCGTTGGCGAGCGCCCGCGCAGTGACGTCCCGCCGGGCGTACGAGTAGCCGCGCAGGTCGGCCATACGCACCCCGGCCGCCCGCAGGTTCTCGTACTCGTTGTACCGACCCACCGCCGCGAACCCGATGCGGTCGTAGATCTCGCTGACCTTGTGCAGCGCGGTGGACGGGTTCTCCGCCACGAACAGCACCCCGTCGGCGCAGGTGAGCACCACGACGCCCCGGCCCCGGGACACGCCCTTGCGGGCGTACTCCGAGCGGTCGCGCATGATCTGCTCGGGCGAGGTGTAGAACTGCATGGCCACGGCGGCTGCTCCTCCTCGGTTCCGGGTGGGCGGTCAGAAAGTCTCTTGTGGACAGACCGTACGCTCGCTGGCGGCGCGGTTCCCGTCGCCGGTCACGCCCGTCGAGAGTCCACAATGGATGCTGCGACGGCGGCCGTCTCCTCGTCGCTGACCCGCTCGGTGCCCGCGGCGGTGGCCGTCATCACGATGGGGAAGATGCGCCGCACCACGTCGGGGCCGCCGGTCGCCGTGTCCTCGTCGGCGGCGTCGTAGAGCGCCTCGACCGCCACGCGCACGGCCTCGTCCCGGCTCATCCCCGGGCGGTGCAGCCGCTTGAGCGCCGCCTTGGCGAACAGCGAACCCGAGCCGACACCATCGAAGTCGGTCTCCTCGTAGACACCGCCGGTGATGTCGAAGCTGAAGATCCGTCCGGCCTTCGCCGGGTTGGGCGCGTCCAGGTCGTAGCCGGCGTAGATCGGGATCACCGCCAGCCCCTGCAGCGCGGCGCCCAGGTTGTTGCGGATCATCGTGGCGAGCCGATTGGCCTTGCCCTCCAGCGAGAGCATCGTGCCCTCGATCTTCTCGTAGTGCTCGAGCTCGACCTGGAACAGCCGGATCAGCTCCTTGCCCACCCCGGCGGTGCCGGCGATGCCGACCAGCGAGTAAGGGTCAGCGGGGTGGACCTTCTCGATGTCCCGGCTGGCGATGAGGTTGCCCATGGTCGCCCGCCGGTCGCCAGCCATCACCACTCCGTCGGCGAAGGTCAGCGCCACGATCGTGGTCGCGTGCGGCGCCTGGAGCTGCCCCGGCGGCAGCGGACGCCGGCCCGGCAGCAGATCCGGAGCGACGACAGAGAGGAAATCGGTGAACGACGAGGTGCCGGTGTTCAGGAAGTAGGAGGTCAGCCGACCGGACGGATCGAGCCCCGACGCCACGCCCTGTCCCCTTTCGCCTTCAGTGTGTGGTCGCCAGCCTATCCCGCGCCCCGACCCGGGGATCGGCGCCCCTCGCCCAGCGC
>JADGGF010000782.1 GCA_019690055.1 Micromonosporaceae bacterium | reverse complement strand
GCGGCACCCCGTGCTCGGTCCTCTGGGAAGCGATGAACGCCGCAACGCTCACTTCATCGCCTCCTTGACCCACAGGACCACGGAGCGCTTGAGGACATCACGCTCCATCGATAGCTCGGCGCACTCGCGGCGCAGCCGGATCAGCTCCTCCCGCTCGCTCTCCGACAGGGCACCATTGCCCTTGACGTTGGCCGCTTTAGCCTGGTTGACCCAGTTGCCCAAAGTGCCCGCGTTGATCCCCAGATCCCGAGCGACCTGGGCGATCGGCTTGCCCGTCTCCAACACGATCCGCACCGCACCGGCGCGGAACTCCGAATCGAACCGTCTTCTCGTCTCAGCCATGACCCTCTATCTATCCCCTTAGGTCTGGCCTCCACGCTACCGGGGGAACCTCACACCTCGCCCAGCCAGACGCGGGCGCGGCTGATCGACAGGCCGTTCATGTCAACAGCGCCAGGACCTCGTCGAGGTGCTGGGCGGCGGCGTGCCGGGCCAGACGCTCGGGCAGCGGTCGGTCAGCCTCGTCGACGCTGCGCTCCAGGCGTACGGTCAGCGCCTGCAGCAGCCGCACCACCGCCAGCGGCGCCGGCGGGTCGCCGGGTTCAGGCGGCTGGCACGGCGCGTTCATGGCCGGCACGTACGGCCGTAGTGGTTCCTCGGCAGCCATCAGCCGACGTCACCCAGGTCGCGACGATCTTCCGAGCCGAAGGTGCTTTACCAACCCAGTGGCTCCCTACATTGCGTACCCAACCGCCAAGAGACTGGTCGGCAAACACTGACTAGCCTCGATCGAATCACACAGCTGACGGAACCAGGGCGCGCATGGGGCGGCGCATATGAGTGCCCCGTCGGATGGTAGCGAGTGGGGGTGGCCGGCGGGGCCGCGGTGAGTTGGGCCGGGTGCGGCACTCGGGCCCTGGTGCATGACAGGCGGGAGCATCTACTGCGAGATTTCCCGGTCGCCGGCTGGGCGACGGTGCTGGTGGGGTGAAAGCGGATCCGGCGCGGCCCGAGCCCGGTGTGTGCGGTGCGCACCTGGAC
>JADGGF010000167.1 GCA_019690055.1 Micromonosporaceae bacterium | reverse complement strand
GTATACGAGACAGCCGGATCGCCCCGGGCGTCGCGGGGCCGCGCCGCCACGGCGGGCGGCATGGGCACATCGGCGACCATCGCCCGAGGCTAACCGGTGAACCCCACGCCGCGCGGCCGGCGGGGCGTGGGGTTGGCGTCAGGCGGGGAGGCTGGCGACGCCGCGGGGGAGGAAGCGGCGGCCGGTGACCCGCTCGGCGTGGCCGGTCCGGTCGAGGTACGGCGTGATGCCGCCGAGTTGGAACGGGAAGCCGGCCCCGAGGATGAGGCACAGGTCGATGTCCTGCGGCTCGGCGACCACGCCCTCGTCGAGCATGATCCGCGTCTCCTCGGCGAGCACCGTCAGCGCGTTGTCCAGCACCTGCTCGGCGGTCAACGGCGCGTTCCCGACCTGGAGCAGCGACGCCAGCTCGGGGTTGGGCTTGTTGTCGACCAGCAGGGGCAGCCCGGACTCGGCGATGCGGCGCAGGTTCTCGCTGGCGGAGAACCGGTCTGGGAACGCCTGGTGCAGCACGCCGGCGACGTGGTATGCCACGGCCGGGCCGACGAGCTGCAGCAGGGCCAGCGGGCGCATCGGCAGGCCCATCGGGTCCAGCGCGGTATCGGCCACCTCGACCGGCGTCCCGGCCTCGATCGCGCTGAAGACCGCGCCCTGGAACCGGGTGAGCAGCCGGTTCACCACGAAGGCCGGCGCGTCCTTGACCAGCACGCAGGACTTGCGCAGCGCCTTGCCGACCGCGAAGCCCGTAGCCAGGGTCGCGTCGTCGGTCTGCTCCGCCCGCACCACCTCGAGCAGCGGCATGAGCGCCACCGGGTTGAAGAAGTGCAGACCCACCACCCGCTCGGGGTGGGCGAGGTCGGCCGCCATGGCGGTCACCGAGAGCGAGGAGGTGTTGGTGGCCAGGATGCACTCCGGCTTCACCAGCGCCTCGACCTCGGCGAAGACCCGCTTCTTGACGGCCAGGTCCTCGAAGACCGCCTCGATCACCAGGTCGGCGTCGGCGAAGGCGGCCTTGTCCACGCTGCCGGAGACCAGGCCGTGCAGCTTGGCGGCCCGACCCGCGTCAAGCCGGCCCTTCGCCGCCAGCTTGTCGATCTCACCGTGTACATAGGACAGTCCCTTGTCGACCCGCTCCTGGTCGAGGTCGGTGAGGACCACCGGGACCTCCAGCCGCTGGGCGAAGAGCAGCCCGAGCTGGCTGGCCATGAGACCGGCGCCGACGATGCCGACCTTGGTGACCGGCCGGGCCAGCGCCTTGTCCGGGGCGCCGACCGGGCGCTTGGCCCGGCGCTGCACCAGGTCGAAGGCGTAGATGCCGCTGCGCAGCTCGTCGCTCATGAGCAGGTCGGCCAGCGCCTCGTCCTCGGCCGCGGTCCCGACCTCGAACGGGGCGTCCTTGGCGAGCGCGAGCAGGTCCAGAGCCCGGTAGGGGGCCGGGGCCGCTCCGTGTAGCTTCTCGTCGAGCAGCGCCCGGGCGAAGGCGATGACGCCGTCCCAGTCCTTCGTCTCGACCGGCGCCCGGGAGACCACCGTCTGCCCCTGGACCACCGAGGCGGCCCACTCCAGCGACCGCTCCAGGAAATCCGCCGGGTCGAGCAGCACGTCGGCGATGCCCATCTCGTACGCCTGGGCGGCTCGCAGCATCTTGTTCTGCTGCAACGGGTTCTGCACGATCACCGTGGCTGCGTTGATGATGCCCACGAGCTTGGGCAGCAACTGGGTGCCGCCCCAGGCGGGGACGAGCCCGAGCCCGACCTCGGGCAGGGCCAGCATGGTCACCGACGAGGAGAGCGTCCGGTAGTGGCAGTGCAACGCCACCTCCAGCCCGCCACCCATCGCAGCTCCGTTGATAAAGGCGAACGTGGGCACGGACGAATTGCGCAGCCGCGCGAAGATCCGGTGCCCCTCCCGGCCTAGTTGCAGCGCCTGCTCCCGGCTCCGGACGAGCCCCATCCCGTTGATGTCGGCCCCGACACAGAAGATGAACGGCTTGCCGGTCAGCGCGATGAACGCCGGCTCGGCGGCCAGCGCCTCAGTGATGGCCGCATCCAGGCTCGCCAGGCCCCCCGGGCCGAACGTGTTGGGCTTGGTGTGGTCGTGCCCGTTGTCCAATGTGATCAGTGCGGCCGGACGATCGAGCCCCGGCACCCGCACCAGCCGGGTCAGCGCCCGGGTGACGACCTCGTTCGGGAAATCCGGGTTAGTCATTGAGCTGCCTCCGGGCGGTAGTGGGGGTTCTCCCAGATGACGGTGGCGCCCTGGCCGATGCCGACGCACATGGCGGTCAGGCCGTAGCGGACCTCCGGGTGCTCGGCGAACTGCCGGGCGAGCTGGATCATCAGGCGCACCCCGGACGACGCCAGCGGGTGCCCGACGGAGATCGCCCCGCCCCACGGGTTCACCCGGGGGTCGTCGTCGGCGATGCCGAAGTGGTCCAGGAAGGCGAGCACCTGCACCGCGAACGCCTCGTTGAGCTCGAACAGCCCGATGTCGTCAATGGACAGTCCGGTGTTGCGCAGCGCCTTCTCGGTCGACGGGATCGGGCCGAAGCCCATGACCTCCGGGTCGACGCCGGCGAACGCGTACCCAACCAGCCGCATGGCCACGGGCAGGTTCAACTCGGTGGCCACGTCGGCCGCGGCGAGCAGGCAGGCGGTGGCCCCGTCGTTGAGCCCGGCCGCGTTGCCCGCGGTCACCCGACCGTGGGGGCGGAACGGGGTTCGCAGGCCGGCCAGCTTCTCCATCGACGTCTCGCGCGGGGCCTCGTCCACTGTGGCCAGTCCCCACGCGCCCTCGGGGTCGCGGGTGGCCATGGGCACGAGGTCAGGCTGGATCTTGCCGGCCGCGTAGGCGGCCGCCGTCTTCTCCTGCGAGCGCAGGCCGAACCGGTCGGCCCGCTCGCGGGTGATCGCCGGCAGCCGGTCGTGCAGGTTCTCCGCGGTGGCGCCCATGACGAGGGCGGAGGGGTCGACGAGCTTCTCCGCGAGGATGCGGGGGTTCGGGTCCACCCCCTCACCCATCGGGTGGCGGCCCATATGCTCCACGCCACCGGCGATCGCCACGTCGTAGGCGCCGAACGCGATGCCCGACGCCACGGTGGTGACGGCGGTCATGGCCCCGGCGCACATGCGGTCGATGGCGTACCCGGGGACCGTCTTCGGCAGGCCGGCCAGCAGCGCGGCCGTCCGGCCCAGGGTCAGGCCCTGGTCACCGATCTGGGTGGTGGCGGCGATCGCCACCTCGTCCACCCGCTCGGGTGGCAGGGACGGGTTGCGGCGCATCAGTTCGCGGATGCACCGGACCACGAGGTCGTCGGCGCGGACGCCGGCGTACATGCTGCCGGACTTGCCGAACGGGGTGCGGACGCCGTCGACGAAGACGACGTCCCGCAGCTGACGGGGTGCTGCGTCACGGGGCACGGGCGAGCCCTCCTCTCGGGACTTCGCGGTAATGCTACCGGCCAGTAACCCCCGTTGTCGCCCCGGCCAGCCCGCCCCGGGGACGCGTACCGGTGAGGGAGGGCACGTACGGTCAGCCGGACGCGCACGGCCACATGCGACGGACGGTCAGGCGTACGGCGTACGGCCGCAGACGACGTGTGGTCAGGGCCGCGGTCGTCAGCGACTGCGACGCGGGGCGGCGGTGCGGCTGGACCGACGCCGCGGACGGTCCGGCGTACGCGCCGGGGCCTCCGGCCGGGGCAGGAAGATGTCGGGGTTCTCGGCGAACAGGCGGTTCGCCTCGTCGTAGTCGTCCCCGCGCCCGATGTCCAGCCAGCGGCCGTCGTGCCGGTAGCTGGCGACCCGCTGCCCGGCCGCCAGCAGGTCCACGATGAGCGTGGGCATGTCGTAGTACTTGGGCGGGATGCGCTCCAGGGCCGCGGGCGACATGGCGTACACACCCATCGACACATCGAACTTGAGCGTGGGTTTCTCCTCGTACCCCTCCACGTCGCCGGTCGGCCCGACGTGCAGCACGCCCAGTTCGATCTTCTCGGTCCGGGCGAACGTGCTCACCGTGGCGACTGCCCCCGAGTCACGGTGGTGACGCATGAGCGCGCCGAAGTCGAGATCGGTGAGCAGATCCCCGTTGAGCACGAAGAAGTCGTCGGTGATCGCGCCCGCGAGCTGGCGCAACGGGCCCGCCGTGCCCAGGGGTTCCCGCTCGCGGATGTAGTCGATGGACAGCCCCCACGCCGTGCCGTCGTTGAAGTAGCCCTCGATGAGGTAGGCCAGATGTCCAGTGAGGACGGTCACGTGCCGCACGCCGTGGGCCTTGAGCTGGCGCAGGAGGATCTCCAGCACCGGCACGTCGCCGATCGGCACCAGCGGCTTGGGAAAGCTGGTGGTGAACGGCCGCAGCCGGGTCCCCTTGCCGCCCGCCAGCACGATCGCTCTCATGTGGCGTACCGATCCACGTCGAATCGATGCAGGTTCTCGCGGACGTAGGCGACGACGTTGGCCAGGCCCTCCCGGAGCGACACCTGGGGTTTCCAGTCGAACAGCTCGCGGGCCCGCGAGGTGTCCGCGATGAGCTCGAAGACCTCGGAGGTGGGTGGGCGCAGCCGCTGCGGGTCCTCGACGATCTCGAAGTCCTCGCGGCCGGCGACCTCGGCCAGCAGCCGGGCGAGGTCACCGATGGTGATGCCCTTGCCGTTGCCGACGTTCGTGACCTGCCCGATGCAGGCGTCGGTGGAGGCCACCGCCAGGAACCCGCGGGCCGTGTCGGTGACGTACGTGAGGTCCCGCACCGGGCGCAGGTCACCCAGGGAGATGGTGCGCTTGCCGGCGACGAGCTGGGCCGCGATCGTCGGAATCACCGCGCGGGCGCTCTGCCGCGGACCGTACGTGTTGAACGGCCGGATGATGGCGACCGGCGTGCCGAACGTGCGGTGGAACGATTCGGCCAGGTAGTCGCCGCTGAGCTTGGCCGCGGCGTACGGCGACTGCGGCTGCGGCGGATGCGCTTCATCGATGGGCGTGTACCGGGCGGTGCCGTAGATCTCCGAGGTCGAGGTGTGCACCATCCGCGAGACCCCCAGGTCGCGCACCGCCTCCAGCACGTTGAGCGTGCCGGTCACGTTGGTGGCCACATAGGACGCCGGTGCGCGGTAGGAGTAGGGGATGGCGATCAGCGCGGCCAGGTGGAACACCGTGTCCATGCCTTCCACGGCCCGACGGACCAGGAACGGGTCGGTGATGTCGCCCGGCATGATCTCGATGGCGTCCCGCACCTCCGGCGCGGCATCGGCCAGCATGCCGATGTCGGACCGGCCGTTGTAGTGGGTCATCGCGCGCACGTGGGCGCCCGAGCGGACCAGCAGCTCGACGAGGTGCGAGCCGATGAATCCACCCGCCCCGGTCACGAGGACGCGCCGGCCGACCCAGGACGTCATGTCACACCCTCCAGGAGATCCTTGGCGCTCTGCTCCAGTCCGATCGTGGCCGTCCAGCCGACCTCGTGCTGCACCCGCGCCGGGGACCCCACCTGGTACGCGACCCGTGCACTGCGTTCGTTCGGCGGAGTCGACACGAGGTCGACGACCGACCGGTCCAGCCCGGCGCCGGCCAGGAGAGCGTCAAGGACCTCGGCCACGGTCGTCGGTCGACCCGAACAGAGGTTATACAGCCGCCCGGCCACGCCCCGCTCGGCGAGGTCAGCGTAGCCCCGGACGATGTCGCGGACGTCGGTGAAGTCGCGGACCGCGTCCAGCCCGGCCGCGGTCACCCGCTGGGCCCGACCCGCCACGACGTCCCGGACACGGGCCGCGAACGCGCCCCCGACCGTGGCCGTGCTCTCTCCGGGGCCGATGTGGTTGAAGGCGCGGACGGGAACGACCTCGAAGGAGCCGTCGGCGGCCAGGCCGCACAGGGCGGCCTCGGCGGCGAGCTTGGCGTAGCCGTAGGGGCTGACCGGGGCGGGCACGGTGTCCTCGGTCACCGGGTTGTCCGCCGCCGCGCCGTACTGGGCCGACGAGCCCGCGTGCACGACCCGGACGCCCCGCAGCCCGGCCCGCCGCAGTCCCTCACCCAGGCCCAGGCTGGCCGCGACCGTCCGCGACACCACGTCGGGGCCGGTCGAGGTGGCGGCGAGGTGGAACACCACGTCCGGCCGGACGTCGGCGAGGCAGGTGGCCATCGCGGCCGGATCGGCCACGTCGACGATCCGGGCGTCCGCGTCCGGCCCGGTCGCGCTGCTCACTCCCGCATGGCCCACCGCGACGACCGACCACCCGCGCGAGCGCAGCTCGCGGCGGAGGTGACCACCGACGAAGCCGAACCCGCCGGTGATCAGCGCGACGGTCATGGGGCACTGACCCCGCGCGGGCCGCGCGACGACCGCCGGCTGGCGTGGCGCGCGATGACGTCCCGGTAGTATTCGATGATCTTCGCTCCAATCCGGTCCCAGGCCAGCCAGGCGTTCTGCTCGCGCCCGTTGGACCGGCTGCCCACCGCCAGCACCTTCTCCACCTGGTCGGCCAGGTCGGCCACCAGCCGCGCGCGGGCTTCCGGCGTTCCCCAGGGCTCGGGCCACTCGACCACAGCCGATGGGTGGACACCCGACAGTATCTCGGCCACGTCACCCACGTCGGTGGTCACGACCGGCAGGTTCATCGCCGTCGCTTCCTTGACCACGGTGGGTGAGCCCTCGAACCCCTTGCGGGAGGTGAACAGGAGAACGTCGGCCGCGAGGAACTTCGCCGCCGTCTGGTGCCGGTCCTGCCCGGGTTCCGGCAGCACCAGCTCCGTGACCGGCAGGCCCCGCTCCCGCAGCGCGGCGAGCACGTCGGTGAAGACGTCGTGGCCCTTCACCCAGTTGCTCGGCACGCCCCCGAAGAGGATGACCTTGTCCTGGGGCGTGTACCCGAACCGGGCCCGGGCGGCGTCGCGGTCACCGGGGGCGAACACCTCGAAGTCGACCCCGTTGGGGATGATCGGCCCGCCCGGCTCGCCGGCCGCGGCCGCCATCCGCTTGGTCAGATAGAGCCGGTCGGGGATCGGCCCCCAGCCCAGCTTGGTGATCCAGCGCTGCCAGTGCCAGTTGATGTCGTGGCCGTACAGGCCCAGCACGCGCGGCACGTCGCCGATGAACCGGCAGGCCAGGGCGCACATGCCGTGGTGCACGTGCACGATGTCGTAGTTACCCTCCCGGACCCGGCGCCGGATCCGGGGCGCGGCGAGCAGATAGTCCCGGCGGCCGCGGGCCTGGGCCACCACCTCGACGTCGACGTGGGCGCCCAGCTTCCGCAGGGCCTGGACCTGTTCCTCCACGAAGACGCCGCGGAAGCTGCCGCCGACCGGCCACATGTTCGTCACCGCGAGGACGCGCAGGCCGCGACCGGGCAGCGCGCCGTCCCCGGCTGGTTCGCTTGTCGGGTGCCCGCTCGCGGACGACATCGGCCCACCACCTCGGGGAGTCATGGCGTCGGACATATCACTCCGTGTCTGCTCGCCGGGCCGCCCGGGCCCCGGCTGCGGCCCGGGCGCCACGTCCGTCCTCGCGCGAGCGTGGGCCGCCCCGTGAGACTAGGCCATCGCCCGCCGTCGCTCGCGGGTGGTTCCCGGACGCCGGCCGGGAGGTGTGCCCGGGTCGGGCCCGGCCGCGCGCCCTGTTCGGTTAGTTTGTGACCATGAAGGTACTGATCGCCGGCGGGGCTGGGTACATCGGCAGCACGGTGGCCTCCGCGTGCCTCGATGCCGGCATCACGCCGGTGATCCTGGACAACCTCGTCACGGGGCGGATCGAGTTCACCCAGGGGCGGATCTTCTACCACGGGGACATCGCCGACGGCGAACTGATCGACAAGATCTTCGCCGAGCATCCGGACATCGACGCGGTCGTCCACGCAGCCGCGCTCATCGTCGTGCCCGAGTCGGTGGCCCAGCCGCTGCGGTACTACCGCGAGAACGTGGCGAAGTCGGTGGACTTCATCGATCATCTGCTCCGCAACGAGGTCACCCGGTACCTGTTCAGCTCGTCCGGCTCCATCTATGCGCCTGGTCCGGACCTCACGGTCGACGAGTCCTCGCCGCTGGCGCCGACCAACCCCTACTCCCGCTCCAAGGTCATGATGGAGCAGGTCCTCGAGGACGCCACGGCCGCCAGCCCGCTGCGGGGCATCTCGCTGCGCTACTTCAACCCGATCGGGGCCGACCCCCAGCTGCGCTCCGGCCTGCAGTCGCGCCACCCGACCCACCTGCTGGGGCGCCTGCTGGTCGCGGTCGAGAACGACGAGGAGTTCGAGATCACGGGCGTGGACTGGCCGACCCGGGACGGCACCGGCATTCGCGACTACATCCACGTCTGGGATCTGGCTCAGGCCCACGTCCGCGCCTTGGAGCTGTTCGACAAGGTGATCCCGCCCGACAGCGAGCACCGGTACGAGGTGATCAACCTGGGTACGGGTTCGGGTACCACCGTGCGCGAGTTCATCGCGGCCTTCGAGGCCGCCACCGGGGTGAAGGTCCGGGTGCGCGAGACGGGCCGGCGGCCGGGCGACTTCATCGGCTGGCACACCCGCAGCCAGAAGGCGCGGGACCTGCTCGGCTGGACCACGCAGCTGTCGATCGAGGACGGCATCCGCGACTCCCAGCGCTGGTCGGCCGTCCGCGACCAGCGCCTGGCCGCGTAGGCCCACCCTCGTCCTGACCCTCCCTCGTCTGGACCCACCCTCGTTGATCTAGGGCTTGGGGGGGGGTGTTTATATTAAAAAACC
>JADGGF010000166.1 GCA_019690055.1 Micromonosporaceae bacterium | reverse complement strand
GCGCCGCAGACCGGGCGAGCGCGCGATCGCGCGTAGTCCGCTGGCCAGGCGGTTGGCGGCCAGGTAAGCAAGGACAATATGCATTGGTCCTTCGATGACTGGCAGGGCGACCGCGACCGCGTACATCACGAGCAACAGCGCGGCCCACAGCGCCAGTGCGCTCCGGTTTCGCCCCAGCCGCCGCAGCTCGGCCCGCACCAGAATGAGGAAGCGCCGCCCGAATCGCGCGTACCGGGCCGGCCGGTCGGCTCCTAGCGGTCGGCTGCGCACCCGCCCGACCGCCCGCCACCGACGGCTCTCCAGGTGCGCGGTCAGCATCGACGGATCGAGCAGAAAGGCGGCCGCGGTGGCGGCGTTGGCCAGCTCCACCCCGGTCGAGAGCGATGCGCGGTCGATCCGCCCGAGCGCCCGCCCGGCCAGGATCGTCACGACGACCGCGGCCAGCCCGGCGACCAGTCCGGGGCCAGCGGTCAGCGGCCCCACGGGTCTCGGCAGCGCGACATCGCTACACCAGTCGATGCTTGGCGGGCACGCCTCGCCCGTCACGACGACGAGGGCGAGCGCGGCCCCGGCCACGATCAGTCCTCGGCCGAGGAGGCGGGACCAGCGCGGCTCGCGGCGGGCCGCCTGAATGACGACGCCGAGCCCCACTCCGCCGGCACCGCAGGCGGCGCCGGCCACCGCCGACCACCCGAGAACGGCGGCCTGGTCGGTGCCGACCGCGGCCGCCGCGGCGAGGCCGAGCAGACCACCCGCCGCCCCGCTGCCCGCGACGAGGGCGGCGAACCGCGGCCGCAGCAGAGCCCCGCGGTCCACCGGAGAGCTGAACAGCCACGCCTGCGCGGCCGGGGTCACCAGCAGCGGACCGAGGACCCGCAGCCCGTGCCAGATCAGGCCGGCGGCGGCCAGGGCGGCCGCGACCGCGGTCCAGTACCGCACGTCGGCGTGCGCCGGCTGGCCGGCGGGTTCCTGGAGAACGCGGCGGAGTCCAGTGACGCCACCCCAGCCGTACAGCGCCACGAGCAGCAGAACGAGGTACGCGTCGGAGAGCACGTCGCCGAGCGATCCGGGATGATGCGCGCGCCGAGCCCGACGGACCCAGGTGCGCAGGGCGCGGGCGGCGGGGACGGCTGACGAGCCGACGGTCGTGCCGCGACCGGTCCCGCCGTCGACGTTAGGCATCGAGATCTATCACCTCGTCGGCCACGGCTGCCGTGAGCTCGGCGTTGTGCGATGCCATCACCACCGCCGTCCCCGCCGCCTTCTCGCGCAGCAGCCGGTCGGCCAGCCACTGGCGGCCGGCGTCGTCGAGACGCTGCTCCGGCTCGTCGAGGATCAGCAGGCGGCGCGGGCGGACCAGGCACGAGGCCAGCGCCAGCCGCCGGCGCTGGCCGCTGGAGAGCGTGCCGGGCACTTGGTCGCGGACCCGGTCGAGGCCGAGCTCGGCGACGACCTCGGTCACGCTGCCCGCCTCGGCGCCGTGGGCGTACGCCATCAGCTCCAGGTGCTCGATGACGGAGAGGTCGGGAAAGAAGTCGATGTCGTCCAGCGCCGCCGCGACCGCCGCCCGCTGCGCCGGGTCGGTCTCGTCGCTGCGGCGGCCCTCGATGAGGACCTCGCCCTCGTCCGGGCGATCGGCCCCGACCACGCAGCGCAGCAGGGTGGTCTTTCCTGAGCCGTTCGGCCCGGCGACGACCGCGATCTGTCCGCCGGCCACCGAGAAGCTCACGCGATCGAGGACCACGAGGGAGCCGAACCGGCGGCTCACGCCGCGCACCTGGAGGGCGTCCACGGTCCATCAGCGTAGGGTGTGCCGCCGAGCCCGGCGCAGCGTGGCCAGTCCCCGCCGCCGGTTTGTCGCCGGGCCAAGCAGCAACGGCGGTGGCTGGTGCGTCTTGGAGAGCATGTCTGGCGTCATGACGGCGGGAGCCTGGTTTGGGAACTGAGGCCGACCGCGACTTCGCGGCGTTCGTAGCGGCCCGGTCCCAGAAGCTGTTCGGCATCGCGATGGCTCTGACGGGCCACCGCCAGCACGCGGAGGACCTGCTGCAGACGGTCCTCACGCGGGCGTACCGGCGGTGGAGCCACATCCGGGGTGAACCGGAGGCGTACGTGCGCCGCGCGCTCTACCACGAGCAGGTGAGTCGGTGGCGCAGCGCGGCGCACGGGCTGGAGCTGCTCACGGACCAGACACCGGAGGTCGCGCGCGCAGCCGAAACCGATCGGGTGGACCTCGGCCTGGCCCTGCGGGAGGCGTTGCGCCGCCTGGCGCCCAAGCACCGGGCCGTGCTGGTGCTGCGGTACCTGGAGGACCTCTCCGACGAGGAGATCGCCGACGTGCTCGGGTGCCGTCCGGGGACGGTGCGGAGTCAGATCACCCGGGCCCTGCAGCGATTGCGCCAGATGTGTCCCGATCCAATTGATTTGTCCCTAGTAAGGAGATAGCAATGGCATCCGAGCTCGATGCCGACCTGCGCGAGGTGCTGTGGCACTTGGCGCAGACCCCCGCCCCGGCCGGCCTCGCCGAGGCGGCGATGCGGCGGGCGCGACGCCAACGACGGGTGCGGACGGCTGTCGGGGCGGCGGCCGTGGTGGTGGTGGTCGGCGCCGCCACGCCGGTGGTGCTGACCGCCTGGGCCGCTGGCGAAGGCTCTCCGTCGCCGCAGGCGGCATCGCCGCAGGTCGTCACGCCCCCGGAGCAGACCCGGACACGGTACGTGGTGATCGCCTACGGAGACCCGTGGGCGGATTCGTTTTGGCTGCTCGACCCGGACACCGGGGAGTACGTCGACGTACCGTACAGCGGCGTGCTGCTGTCGGCGGATGGTTTGCAGATGCTGGTTCAAGGCGGCCTCGGCTCGCCCGCGGATCCCTACCGGATCGGCGTGTTCGATCGTAAGACCAAGGATGTCGGATGGGTTGGTGGCTACACCGGGCCGGCGAGCTGGTCGCCGGACGGGCAGGAAATCCTGGTGACCAGGTCGAGCCAGAGCGGCGGCACGGGCTTCGCCATTGTCGACGTCAAGACGCTCACATCCGTAGATCTATCATTCCCGCTCAACGGCAACCCGCTGGTGTGGACGCCGGGCGGTGACCAACTGGCGATGACCGTCACCGAGGCCGTCGGCGACGAGCGGTTGCCGGACCGCCCGGTAGCAATCAACTTCTACGACCGGACGGGGCAGTGGTTACGCAGCCTTCCGGTCGGCGCGGCGCTGCACGCCACCAGTGACTTCTCGCCCGACGGCACGTCGATCGCGTTGTACGACTACTTCGACACCACCGTGACGATCGTGGACGCGGCGAGCGGCACCGTACTCCACGAGATCGCATTGACCGACCATGTCGCCGACAACCTGGGCTGGGTCGACGACTCGCACCTGCTGCTACTTCTCTCGCCGGGACTCGATCAACCGAACTACCTGGCCTTCGTGGATCTGACAGGCACCATCGTCAAGACCGTGGATCTGCCCGAGCAGATGGCGCGGGCCGGCAAGGTCTGGGTCGGGCCGGCCGGGAACCTCCGCGAAGAGGCGCTGGCCTTCTGACCCTGTCGGGTCCTTCTGACGCTCTCGCTTTCCCCGGTCGCCCCAACGGAGTGGCGCCCTCGCCAAGCGCTACTGCGGCCTGTCTATCGCGAGCTTCCGATCGCTGAATTTCTGTGGATCGGTGAGCAGCACCGGCCGTGGGCAGCGCGTCGATGGTGGTAGGCATCCGAATGCCGGCAAGCCTGGAAAGGAGAATCGCATGCGGGTGCGACAACTGCTGGCGACCGGCCTGTCGGTCGGTGTACTGGTGACGGCCGGGGGCGTGCTGGTTGCCAACGCGACCGCGCAGCCGGGCACCGCGAGCGGGCCGCCGTCCAGCACCGTTTCCGCGGGGCCTGGGGTCGGCGGTCTACCTCAGACGGTCGTGCTCATCACTGGCGACCGGGTTCAGGTCAATCCCGACGGCAGCGTGGTGACCCGGCCGGCTCCGGGCCGGGAGCACATCACCTTCACGACCAGCCGCAGCAACGACCGCGTGACGGTCGTGCCCAGCGACGCGGTGCCACTGCTCGCCGCGGGTCGGCTGGACGAGCGCCTGTTCGACGTCACCACCCTTCTGGCCAATGGCGTGGCCGAGCGGGGGGAGCTCCCTCTGATCGTGCAGTACTCCCGCGGGGCCCGCGAACGGGCGCGGAGCACGGTCACCGAGCGGGGGGCCCGCGTGGAGCGCGAACTGCCGGCCATTCGGGGGTACGCGCTGCGCGAGAACCGCAGCAACGTCGGTGAGCTATGGCGCGGCTTGACCGACCAGGCCGGGGCCACCGCCTCGGCGCGGGGCGGCGTCGGCCTCGATGGCATTGACCTCGGCGGCGTGGAGAAGGTGTGGCTCGACGGCCGCCACAAGGTCGCCCTCGCCGAGAGCGTGCCGCTGATCAATGCGCCCGCCGCCTGGGCGGCCGGGCTGGACGGCACCGGTGTGCGGGTCGCCGTGCTCGACACGGGGATCGACCTGACGCATCCCGACCTCACGGGAAAGGTGGTAGCGCGAGTCAATCTGACCCAGGGGTACGAGGACGACCTTGACCGATCCGGCCACGGAACCCACGTCGCGTCGATCCTGGCCGGCTCCGGCGCGGCCAGTGGGGGTCAGTACCGCGGCGTGGCGCCCGGCGTCGAGCTGCTGGACGTCAAGGTCTGCGTCCTCGATGGATGCGCCGAGTCATGGCTGATCGCCGGCATGCATTGGGCGGTCGAGAACGGCGCCCAGATCGTGAACGTGAGCGTGGGCGGGCTCGACCGGCCCGGCCTCGACCCGGTCGAGCAGGCTGTCAATGAGCTGAGCGCGACGCACGGCGCGCTCTTCGTGATCTCCGCCGGCAACGCCGGCCCGCGTCCCGGCACCATCACCTCGCCGGGCGTGGCAGCCGCGGCACTGACGGTGGGTTCCCTGGAGTCGGTTGGTGTCGTCGACCTCTACTCGTCCCGGGGCCCAGCCACCGACGGCACGCTCAAGCCGGACATCCTCGCCCCAGGCGTGGACATCACCGCGGCCCGGAGCAAGGACGGAATGAACGGGGCTCCGGGCGAGCAATACGTGACGGAGTCTGGGACATCGGCCGCCGCACCCCATGTGGCCGGGGCAGCGGCGATCCTCAAACAGAAGAATCCACAGTGGACTGGCGAGCAGATCAAGGCGGCGTTGATGGCCTCCGCCGTGCCGTTCGCGACCGCGGGTGTTTTCGACCAGGGTGCGGGCCTCGTCGATGTGCAGCGGGCCCTGTCGCAGACGGTCGTGGCCGATCCTCCGTCGGTCAGTTTCGGCCGGGCTGCCTGGCCGCACGACGATGACCCGCCGGTGACCACGGTCATTACGTACCGCAACGTCGGCGCATCCGACGTGGTCGTCTCCCTGGACGTCGTCACGGTCGGCCCCGATGGACAGCCCGCCCCGGCCGGAATGTTCACCGTCGACGCCAGCCAGGTCACGGTGCCGGCGGGCGGAACGGCGACCGTCCGGCTCACCGCGTCACCGCGGGAGGGCGCGGTCGATGGACTGTTCGGCGGCTGGCTCGTCGCGGCAGGTGGCGGTGCCGAGGTACGCACCCCGTTCGGCTTGGACCGTGAGATCGAGCAGCATGACGTCACCATCCGCTTCACCGGCCGCTCGGGCGCACCGGCGGAGAGCGCGTACGCGCATCTGTTCGCCCCGGGGGCGGACGACTTTTACGAGTTCTACGGGGACGGTGAGGCGACGGTGCGGGTGCCCGCCGGACAGTACGTCTTCTTCTCCCAGATACTGGGCGAGACACGGGTGCTGCTGGCGGCCCCGCAGGTCACCGTGGACCATGACCTCACCATCGACGCCGATGCCCGCCTGGCTCAACCGATCTCGGTGACCCTGCCCGACCACCGGGTCCAGCCGGTGTTCGCGGCAGCTGCCGTCAGCTTCACGACGCCGGAGGGTGGGCACGGGTTCGCGGTCAGCGGCAAGGACTGGTCCAAGATCTACACCGGTCGCATTGGTCCGGACGTGACCGTGCCCGGGTTCGCGTCGATACTCGCGGGCACGTGGGCGCGTACCGACGCCGACGGGACGCCTCACAACAGTCCGCTGGTCTACCAGCTGGCCTGGGCCAGCGAGGGCGGGATGGAGTCCGGGCTGACCCGCTCGGTCACCGCCCGGCAACTCGCCAGGGTCACGACCGGGTACGCCCGCCAAGCCGAGAACGTCATCGGCGAGGCGTACAGCTATCCGGCGACGGCGTCGGTGGCCGCGTTCGCCACCGCGGTGCCGCTGGACCTGCCCGGTGAACGCACGGTCTACTACAACTCTGAGCCCGGCGTTCGGTGGAGCAATCAGTTCGTAGAGGCTGTACCCAACGGCACGCCGTGGCCCGATCCCGTCAGCTTCGCCTCGGCGCCGGCCACGACCTACGAGGCGGGCCGGACGTACACCGAGTCGTGGAACCAAGCGGTCTTCGGCCCGAAGGTCGGCGGCGACGCCGGGGAACCCAGGTCGTCGGCGATTCGCAACGGCAACACCCTGGAGCTGTCCGTCCCGTTCGCGGACGGCGGCGGCCGGACGGCCAGTACGAGGATCGACGTTGGTCACCTGCGGCTGTTCCGCGACGGGACGCTGGTAGGGGAGAACGATTACATCGGAGGCTTGTTCACCGTGCCGCCCGAGCCGGCGCAGTACCGGGTGGAGATCGAGATGGAGCGCGGCGAGCCGCACGTCCTGTCGACCCGGGTGCAGGCCGCGTGGACGTTCACCTCCGCCTCCACCGAACAGGCCGTCGCGCTTCCCATGCTGAGCGTGCAGGTGCGTCCCCCGCTGGACGAGACGAACGCAGCGCGGCACGACCAGACGCTCGCCATACCGGTGACCGTCACGGGGCAACCGGGATCGGAGGCGCACGCCACCCAGGTGCGGGTCGAGGTCTCGTACGACGACGGGGCGACTTGGCGACCGACCACGGTGCGCCGGACCGGACCGGGGTGGACCGCCACGGTGAAACACCCTCACCAGGCCGGCTTCGTGTCCCTGCGCGTCACCGCGACCGGGCCGCACGGGACGTCGGTGGAGCAGACCGTGATCCGGGCGTACCGGATTCGGTGAGTACTCCGGCCGGGGGAGCGGTCGGCCGCCGGCCGCTCCCCCGGCTCGGCGGCGGCCGCGGGGCCCGCTGCCCGGTCAGGCTGACTCGCGGATGATCAGTTCGGTGGGGAGGACGACCCACGAGGTGATCTCCTCCCCGGCGGCCAGGCGCAGGACCATGCGGGCCAGTTCGCGGCCGATCGTGAGGATCGGCTGCCGGACCGTGGTGAGCGGCGGTTCAGTGTATCGAGCTACCTCGATGTCATCGAAGCCGACCACAGCGACGTCGTCCGGCACCCGGCGGCCGGCCTGGCGCAGCGCCCGGAGCGCGCCGTCGGCCATCAGGTCGGAGGCGACGAACACGCCGTCGATGTCCGGGTCGCTGTCGAGCAGCTGCCGCATGGCCGCCACGCCGGACTCGCGGGTGAAGTCGCCGACGGCAAGGATCGGGCGGCTCTTCGTGCCCTTCAGCGCGGCCCGGTACCCGGCGAGGCGGTCGATGCCACCCACCATGTCCAGCGGTCCGGCGATCGTGGCCACCTTGGTCCGCCCGGACGCCAGCAGGTGGCGGGTCGCCGCCTCGGCCCCGCCCACGTTGTCCACGCCGACGTAGGGCACGCTCGTGCGGCCGAGTGGCCGTTCGTTGCAGACCACCGGGACGCCCAGGCGGGTGAGCGTCACCGGCAGCGGGTCGGCGCCGTGCATCGAGACGAACATGACGCCGTCCACGTGGCCGGCCATCGCGTAGCGCTCCACCCGGTCGTGGCTGGTGTCCGAGTTGGCCAGCATGAGGACGAGCTGCTTGTCGGCCTTCTCCAGCTCCTCGCTGACGCCCCGGATGACGATCGAGAAGAATGGATCGTCGGAGAAGACCCGGTTCGCCGGCTCGGGCACCACGAGCGCGTACGAGTCGGTCCGCTGGGTGACCAGGCTGCGGGCCGCGAGGTTCGGCACGTAGCCCAGCTCGGCCACGGCCCGCAGGACCGTCTCCCGGATGTCGGGCGCCACAGTGGTGGAGCCGTTGACCACCCGGGAGACCGTGGCCCGGGAGACTCCGGCCCGGGCGGCGACCATCTCCAGCGTCGGCCGGCCCCGCCCGCCCGATGCGCCGGCCGGGCCGCCGGATGAGACCGGCCGGCGAGTTGCGGCGGAGCGGCGCGCTCCCACCCGGTATCTCCTTCCCTCGGTCAGCTCGCGTCGACTCGGTCAGGTCCGTCAATTGGGCCGTTGTGCTCGATGACGGACCGGTACCAGTGTGCGCTGTCCTTGAGTATCCGTCGTTGGGTCCGGTAGTCCACATAGATGAGACCAAATCGAGGGCGGTAACCCTCCGCCCACTCGAAGTTGTCCATCAGGGACCAGACAAAGTATCCCCGCAGGTCGACGCCGCGGGCGACGGCGTCGCGGGCGGCGCGGATGTGCCCGTCGAGGTACTCGATGCGCTGCGGGTCGGCGACCACGCCCGCGTCGAGGTCGGGCTTGTCCTCGAACGCTGCGCCGTTCTCGGTCACGATGAGCGGGACGCCCGGGTACTCACGGGCGAGCCGGGTCAGGATGTCGGTCAGGCCCGTGGGCTTGATCGGCCAGCCCATCATGGTCACCGGGCCTGCCGGGGCGGGGAACTCGATGCCCGCGGAGCCCGGGTAGGCG
>JADGGF010000165.1 GCA_019690055.1 Micromonosporaceae bacterium | reverse complement strand
CGCTCAGCCCGTGTCACCGCTGCAATGCGAACTCCTGGCTGAACTGACCCGGGCCGGGGTCGCTCGTGAAGTCGCCACGGCGATCCGGCACGAGGGCGCGCGGCGCACGGCGCTGGCCCGCACGATGATCGGCCCAGCTCTCCTAACGGCGGACACCGGATACCACGCGTTCCTTCCCCTCCCCCGCACCGTCGCCGATGCGGTCGTCCTCGCCGCCACGACCCGGGGAGTCGACCTGACTGAGCCGGCCTCGATGATGGCCGATCCGAACAGCCCGCGCAGCGGTATCCGGCTGTGCCTCGGCGCGCCGTCCTACGACGACCTTGCCCGCGGCCTGGGAATCGTCGCCGACATCGTCGTCCGGGCGGGCGCTGTTCGCCCTTAACAGAAACAGTCGTCCGGACGACGTCAGTGCCCGGCGGCCGGCCACGCCACAGTGGTCAGGATTCGAGAAGCATCGTCCGGGCTGGCTGCTCTAACCTGACGACCATGGACAGTCCTGCCGAACCCCGCCCCGCCGCCGTACGCCGTCAGGACACCCTGCATCGGCTCGCCCATGACGTCGATATCTGGGTGGCGAGCGCATCCGCCGACGGCGTGCCCTACCTGGTACCGCTGTCGTTCGACTGGGACGGCGAAACTCTCCTGCTGGCTACGGTGGCCGACAGCCCGACCGGCCGGAACCTGGCCGCTACCCGAAGCGTGCGCCTGGGATTGGGCCCCACCCGGGACGTGACGATGATCGACGGCGACGTCGAGGTAATCGAAATCGACCAGCTCCCGCAGGAGGTGGGCGACCGCTTCGCCGCCCGCACGGGCTTCGACCCGCGGACGCTGTCCACGCCCTACCGCTGGTTCCGCGTCCGCCCACGCCGCATCCAAGCCTGGCGCGAGGCCAACGAACTGACCGGGCGTCTGCTGATGAACGACGGGAGGTGGTTGGTTTAGCGGCTTCCCACTTGTTGGGCCGTACCGCCGCCTCACCGCGCGATGCTCGGGCTCACACTCTCCTAGTGCTCGGCGCCGGCTGACCGCGCGCTGAGGAGCGCGGGCGAATCCGACCGTACGAGCGGCGTCTGCTCATCACGTCGCCCCCTGCAGGCGCCGCCGCACGTCGTCCTCGAGGTCCGCGTAGGCGGCCAGCACCTCATCGAGGTCAAGCTGCGGGGGCAGGTCGTCGGCGCGCTGCCGCGTCAGCAGATAGGCGAAGGTCGCCTCGATGACTCGGATCTCGTCGGCCTCGTTGTCGATGAACCGGGCGACAGCCGCGGGGGACGCGCGAACCAGGACCTCGACGACGTCGTCGTCTTGCCGTGTCCGCACGAGAAAGCGGTGCTCACCAAGCGCGTCTATCTTCATCTCGTTTCGCATCAGGTCCTCACCCTGGCCTCTCAAGGCTCGTTCGTAGGCCCTCGGGAGCAGCGCTCGGCAGGACGCGACAGCCCTGGCCCCCGTTGAGACGAGTCCTCTCGAAGAATACGCGCGCGAATCCGGTCCGTGCCCGTGGTCCATGACCTGACCGTTTATGGCCGGTGCGACGCACGACAGTAGGCTCGAGACGTACGGCGTTGCGGCGCGGTCCTCGGCGCCAGACGACGAATCTCGGCGGCCCTCAGGCTCAGCCGCCGACGGCACGTCGACCCAGGAGGGCACGATGCGCATCTTTCTGGCCGGGGCCACCGGCGTGATCGGGATCCGGCTCATTCCTCTGCTCATCGCGGAGGGTCACGTCGTGGCGGGCATGACCCGATCCACCGCGAAGACCGACCAGCTCCGCGAGCTGGGCGCCCATCCTGTGTTGTGCGACGTGTTCGACATCGAAGCACTGGTGGAGGCGGTCACCGCGTTCGAACCCGACGCTGTGATTCACCAACTCACCGACCTACCCGACCGCCTCGAGGACATCCATCGGTTCGCGTCGCGAAACGACCGCATCCGCACCGAGGGGACGCGGAACCTACTCCACGCAGCACACCAGGCCAAGGCCTCCCGCTTCCTGGCCCAGAGCATCGCGTGGCGCCCGGCGGGTCGCGCGGCGGTCATCGACGACCATGAGGAAGCCGTACTTCGAGCCGGCGGTGTGGTGGTCCGATACGGGCAGCTCTACGGACCCGGCACCTACTATGAGAACGAAAAACCGCCTCATCCGCGTATTCACGTTGATGAGGCGGCCCGAGCCACTCTGCCGCTCATTCAACACCCTTCCGGGATCGTGACCATCACGGAGACGTGACCCAGCGCTGGGCATGCTCCCGTCACGCCGCTGCAGCGGACGAGAGTTGGCGCTCCAGGATGGCGCGTGCCTCCACCAGCGACGGGCCGTACCAGGTCAGGTGCCGGCCGGAGACGAGCGCGCACGGCACACCCGGAAACGACTCGGGTCCGTCGTCGGCGCGAAACGCGTACGGCTCGTCGGGCAGCACCACAAGATCGGGCTGCAGCGCCCGAATCTCGGCCAAGGTCGGCCTCGGGTACCGCTGCCCCGGATCGGTGAACACGTTGACCCAGCCGAGTAGTCGCAGCATGTCGCTGGCGAACGTATCCGGACCGACCGTGACCCACGGACGGCGCCACACCACGGTGACGTGCCGGCCGCGCGACGTCGCCGGTGGCGCAGCCCAGACACGCCGGGCCTCGGCGAGCCAGGCCGGGCGAGGCACCCGCAGCGCGTCGAACATGCGGCCAAGGCTGTCCAACGCGCCGGCGACCGTCCGCGGGAAGGTGACCCAGACGTTCACGCCGGCGGCGCGCAGGGCCTGGGCGTCCTCGCGCCGGTTCTCCTCGGCATTGGCGAGCACCAGATCCGGGCGCAGGGCGAGGATTTCGTCCACCGACGGGTACTTCGATCCCCCGACGCGGGCCACATCCAGGTCGGCCGGGTGGGTGCAGTACTTCGTGGCCCCCACCAGCAACTCCGGCGCGGTCACCGCGACCACCTCGGTCAGTGACGGGACCAGCGAGACCACCCGCCGCGGGGCGCGCGTGGATGTCAATGGTGTCCCCATGTCGTCGAGCACCATCGACAACTCCCGATAACAGGCGGTGACGCCCAGGATCAACCTGGACGTCCCAGCATCTCAGCCCGAGAAGTACCGGGCCACCTGATCACAAGTCGCCCCTCTCGAGCCACTGCGCGTCGCCTGTTCACGGATGTGCAGGTTCGCCCCGATGGCCCTGAATGCTCATCCAGCACCGTGCATCAAAGCATCTTAATGCGTACGGTGACCCGAAAACTGGTTCACCGGTCGGCCCTGAAGCGGGCGACTATCGCCGTCCACAAGGGACATACCCAAGGCAGCCGTTCTCCGCCACTCTCAGTATACCGGCGATAGGCGGCCGGTCGAATCGCCCCAAATGCTGATTTCTTCCCCGCGTTCGGCGCGTATGCTCGCCGAGGCCCTGGTTCCATGCCCGTCTCGGAGTGCCTCTGGTGGACCAACGAACACAGGAAATCGCCAACGAGCAACGGTTCGTCGATCGCGTCTACGCGCGGGTCGAGGCGATGCGCGCCGAGGCGAAGGAGCTGGAGCGCGAGGGCTACGGGCGCGCCGCCGCTGGTCCGGCGAGCGGTCTGGTCGAGCGCGACGCGATGGTCCACCGGGCGGCCAGGCAGTTGCGGGCCCTCGACGCCGAGGCCGAGGGGCTGGTGTTCGGACGGCTCGACTTCGACGACGGCGAGACGTACTACATCGGCCGGTTGGGCGTCCGCGACGAGAATCGCGAGCCACTGCTCATCGATTGGCGGGCGCCCGCCGCCGCGGCGTTCTACCGGGCCACGCCACGCGACCCGATGGGCGTGGTGCGGCGTCGCGTCATCATCTGCCGTGGGCCCGAGGTTGTCGACCTCGACGACGACGTGCTGTCTCCGGACCAGGTCGGGGATCTGCCGGTCCTCGGCGAGGGGGCGCTGCTCGCCGCCCTGCGACGATCCCGGGGCCCGCACATGCGCGACATCGTGACCACGATCCAGCGCGAGCAGGACGAGGCCATCCGGGCGCCGGCCCGAGGCGTCACGCTCATCACCGGCGGTCCGGGCACCGGTAAGACCCAGGTCGCGCTGCACCGCGCCGCGTACCTGCTCTACACCGACCGGAGCCGATTCACCGACGGTCGGATCCTGGTCATCGGCCCGTCGACCGTATTCACCACCTACATCAGCCGGGTGCTGCCGGCCCTCGGTGAGGAGAGCGTCCACCTGCGCTCACTCGGTGAGCTCGTCACGGGCGTGGCCGCCACGCGGCGAGACCCCGCGCCGGTGGCCGCAATCAAGGGCAGCGAACGCATGCGGGACGTGCTCGCCGAGCTGATCTGGCAGACGCCGCCGACAGCACCCGACCGGTTGCGGCTGGTGTACGCGGGGCAGGTGCTGACCCTGACGGCAGCCGACCTGGCGCGGGCGCGCGCCGAGGTCAGGGCTCGAGCTCAAACCACCGCCACGCCGCCGAACCAGGCCCGCTCCATCGCGGCGACCGTCCTCCGGCAGGGCCTGTGGTCCACATTAGACAACGCTGGTTTCGACCGTGAGCTGTTTCTCGATGAAATCGGCGACCGCCCCGAGTTCCACCGGTTCCTCACGGCGTGGTGGCCCCGGCTCACCCCGGCGGCGGTGCTCACCTGGCTGGCCGACCCATCTCGCGTCCCCCTCCTCGATCCACGCGAGGCCCAGACGCTGGCGACCGCGTACCAACGGCAGGAAGGCTGGTCGATCGACGACATTCCGCTCCTGGACGAACTGGACGAGCTGCTCGGCCAACCCCCGAAGCCGGTCGCCCGGCCCGCGGCCGAGCCGCCCATCCGATTGCGCGAGCTCACCACCGGCCCACGACGCATCGACACGTTCGCACTCAGCTGCAGCCTCCACGAGGGGTGGAGCCTCTACGCGCCGGGTCATCCGACCCCGATCGCCCTCGCCGGATCCACCATTGACAATGACGCCGTCGCGGCCGCGCAGCGCTGGGCGGAGATGGTGATTCTCCGCGAGGGGCACCGTGTCGTGGGCTGGACGGACGGGTACGACCCGTACGGTGAGGACGCGTACGTGCCGCTCCTCGCCGAGCCGCTGCCGGCCCCCGAGCCGGAGGAGCCCAGCGCCACAGATGACCGCGACTACGCGCACATCATCCTCGACGAGGCGCAGGATCTGTCACCGATGGAGTGCCGCATGATCGCCCGACGCGCTGAGCACGCATCGATGACGATAGTCGGCGACCTCGGCCAGGCGACCCACCCCCTCGCGGCCGGTTCGTGGCCGGAGCTGCTGGCCCGCCTCGGGCGTCGGGACTTCCGCACCTACGAGCTGCGCACCGGCTACCGGGTGCCTCAGGTCATCGCCGACTACGCGGCCCGGTTTCTCGCCCCCGACATCCCCGCGACCCGCTCCTATCAATCCGGAGGCACGCTCACCGTGCGCCGGACCGACGACATCCGGGCTGCGGTGCGCGAAGCCGTACGGGGCGCCCCGCTCAACGCATCGATCGCAGTCATCGCCGCCGACCGCGCCATCGATGACCTGGCGCCGCTGGTGGACCGGGCCGGCGTAACCGTGCTACCGGCGAGCATGGTGAAGGGCCTGGAGTACGACCAGGTGATCGCGGTCGAACCCGCGGACATCGTCGCCGCCGAGCCACGGGGGTACAGCCGGTTGTACGTGGTGCTGACCCGGGCCGTCGCCACCCTGGTCGTGCTCCATCGCGCGCCGCTGCCCGCCCCACTGCGGCCCGCGCCCGCCGGCTCGTCCGGCACCGTAGGGTGCCCGCCCAAATGATCAGGCGGGGGTGGGGGGCCCGACGAGTTCGGCCTGATGGTCGGCGGCCCACCGGGCGAGGTGCGCGAGTGGTCCGTTCGCGAACGATTCGCCCAGCGGGGAGAGCTGGTAGACCGCGGCGCCCCCACGGCCGGGCACCGTCCGAGCTTTCGTGACGAGCGCCCGCGCCTGCAGACGCCGCAGCGCCTGGGTCAGCACCTTGTCGCTGATACCGCCGATGCGCCCGAGCAGGTCGCTGCGCCGGGTCGGTCCCAACCGCAGGGCGGAAAGCACGACGGGGTCCCACGTGTGCTGGACGAGTTCGACCGCCGCTCGCAGCTGGCAGTCCGAGACGAAGGTCTGGCAGCCCTCCTCGATCACGCGAGCCAGTATCTCCCGTCGACGCCTACGTTGCGGTCGCCTGGAACGCGCTCGAATCGGCGTTGAACCTCGTCGGCGCCAGCGAGGGGTCGTTGGCGGGCAAGACCGTTATCGACTTTACGAATCCGGTCAACCCCGCGACCGGCGAGATGCTGACGTCCGGTTCGGCAGCTGAGCTCGTCGCCCGCACCGCCGCCGGTGCGCACGTAGTGAAAGCACTACATCTGTTCGCCGGCGCCTCGTGGCCGTATGTGGGGTCGCCGGACGAGGCGCCGGTCGTGGCCATCTGCGGCGACGAACCTCACGCCCTCGACCGCGCGACGGCGCTGATCCGGGACCTCGGCGGACGGGCGGCGGTGGTCGGTGGGCTGAGCAAGGCCCGGCAGTTGGAGGAGAGCGCCGGATTCGTCATGACCGTCGTCGCGTCGGGCCACAATCCTCGGTTCGCCGTGCCCAATGTGGACCCAATGCTCCTGCGCGCGACACGCTGAGTCCCGGCTTCGATGGCCGCCGCCCGGCGAGGGCCAATCGTTGCCCCAGGCCACGCGTGTGCCCTCGCCCCGACCGGTGGGCCATCGCGGCCTTGGTGAGTTTCCGACGACGAGGGCAAGGAGGCGCTATCAGGAATTCGGTACGGCGTCGAGGAACGCGCGAGTGGCGGGTGATGGATTGAAGGCGCTCCACGCGAGGTACTGAATGCGGGTGGGCCCGTCGGTCACCGGGATGGCGCGCAGGGCTGAGCTGGCCGGAATCATCGCGGGCACGAGGAGCGTGACGGCGAGGTTCTGCCGGACGAGGCCGAGCATGAGGTCGGTACTCATGGTCTCGAACGTGACCTCGCGGCGGATGCCGGCCGCGTGGAACGCGAGGTCGGACTGAGCACGGCCTGGTGTGTTCATCGGAAAGTCGACAAAGGTCTCATCGGCCAGGTCCCGCAGGCGCAGCCGCCGACGGTGGGCCAGTCGGTGCCGGGCAGAGACGACGGCCATATGGTGCTCGCGCGCCAACACGCGTTTCGCCACCCCGGTCGGCGGGGCCGACTCGGGAAGGCCGAGGACAGCAACGTCGATGCTCCCGTCGGCGATATCCGCGATGAACTCGTCGCTGCCGCCGCTGCGGACCTTGATCCGCACCGCCGGGTGTGCCCGGTGGAATTCGCCCAGCACGGCGGGCAGGTCGATGGCGGTGACGGTGGGGATCACTCCGATGGTCAGCGTGCCTCGTACCTCGCCGGTCACGGCAGCCGCGCTCGCGACGGCCCGCTCGGCGGCCTCCAGGCTCGCCCGGGCGTGCTGAAGGAACGCCTCGCCCGCGGCGGTGAGTTCGACGCGACGACTGGTGCGTGCGAACAGCGTGACGCCGAGCTCGGTCTCCAGGGCCTTGATCTGGTGACTCAGCGCTGACTGCACGACGAAGCAACGTTTCGCGGCTCGGGTAAAGCTTCGCTCCTCCGCGACCGCGACGACGTACCGCATCTGTTGCAGCTCCACTTATCCATGATGCGGGTTCATCACTGCGATGAGAAGCATGTGTTGGACTCATTCGTACGGCGAGCTGACGATGGACGAGTGACCACAACCATCCGCCTGTCAGAGGCGTCCGCCCCCGTCGCTCGTACCTCGGGAGCTCTGATCGGCTGGACGGCGCTGACGGCCGTCGCGCCGGCGGTATGGGGCACGACCTACATCGTGACCACTCACATGCTCCCCGAGGGCCACGCGATGTTCTCGGCGCTGATGCGATCACTCCCCGCGGGCCTGATCGCTGTTCTGCTGTCGCGCCGCCTGCCGCACGGAACGTGGTGGTGGAAGAGCCTGGTGCTGGGGATGTTGAACATGGGCGTATTCCTGCCGTTGCTGTTCGTCGCCGCCCAGCGCCTACCAGGCGGGGTCGCCGCGATCCTGGGCTCGTTGCAGCCGGTCGTGGTGGCCTTCCTCGCCGTCGCGATCCTGCACGAGCGGCTCTCGACGTGGCGGGTGTCCTGGGCTCTCGTCGGTGTGCTCGGCGTCTCGCTGGTCGTCCTCGGCCCCGACGCCGCGCTGGACCCGATCGGCATCCTGGCCGGGCTGGGCGGGGCCGCGTCGATGGGCACCGGCGTCGTTCTCACCAAGAAGTGGGGGCGTCCCCAGGGTGTCACCGCTCTGGGCCTGGCCGGATGGCAACTCACCGCCGGCGGGCTGGTCCTGCTGATCCCGGCACTGCTCATCGACGGCATCCCACCGCGCATCGACGGCTTCGCCGTCGCTGGATACCTGTGGCTCGGCCTGATCGGGGCGCTGCTCACCTACACGCTGTGGTTCTCCGGCATCCGCCGCCTGCCCGTGACCGCCACCGCCCTGCTTGGACTGCTCTCCCCGCTCGTCGCCACGGTTCTCGGTGCCGCCATCGCGGGTGAAGCCATCACGCGTATCCAACTCATCGGCTTCGCCGCCGCGCTCACCGCCATGGTCGCGGGCCAACTCACGCCGCAGAGGGAACGCACGCCCACAATGAGCCTCGACCAGGACCGGGGCAGCCAGGAACACCCCCCACGCCAAGTGGGTCTACGTCAGTCCGCCGGCGATCCTTGATGGCTCTAGGGGGCTGGTGTCTTTCGCGGCGCGTCGGTCCCGCTGATGTGTGT
>JADGGF010000164.1 GCA_019690055.1 Micromonosporaceae bacterium | reverse complement strand
CTCGGTGGGTCAGCGGCTCAGTGGGTCAGCGCCGGGGCGGACGCCGGCTCGGTGCCGGCGACCGGCTTGCGCGGCAGCAGGAACGCCGGCACGAGGCAGCACACGATCAGGAGCGTCGCCACGGTGAACGTGAAGCCGAAGGAGCCGGCGAGCCCGGAGACACCCGCCGCCAGGACGTCCGGTGGCACCGCGTCGGCCGGGACCTTCCCCTGCATGACGCCCATATAGGTCGCCGAGGCCGGATCGGCGAGCACGCGGTTGGTGAGCACCACCGACATGACGGCGGTGCCGACCGAGCCCGCGGCCTGCTGGATGATGTTCATCGTCGTCGACCCGCGCGCCACCTCCCGCTGCTGGAGGCTGCCCATGGCGGCGCTCATGATCGGCGTCATCGTCATGCCCATGCCCAGGCCCAGGACGAACAGGGCCGACAGCAACAGGCCGTACGACGTCGAAGCATCTATCTGTGTGAAGGCAGTCATGCCGGCCAGGATCACCGCGATGCCGCCCAGCACGAGCTTGCCCGGGCCGATCCGGTCGGTCAGCCGGCCGGCGACCGGCATGGTCAGCATGGCGCCCAGCCCCTGCGGCGCCAGCAGCAGACCCGTGTCAAGGGTGGTCTCGCCGCGCACCTGCAGGAAATAGCTCGGGAACAGCAGCATGCTGCCCATGAACGCCAACGTGAAGAACGTCATGGTGATCACGGCGATCGTGAGGTTCCGCTTGCGGAACAGGCCCAGATCGATGAGCGCGTGCGGCCGGCCCCGGGCGTGCCCGATGAACCCGGCGACCAGGGCCAGCCCGATCAGCGCCGGGATCAGCACCTTCGGCGTGCCGACCTTCTGCTCCTCGGGGATGGACGAGACGCCGTAAAGGAACAGCGCCAGACCGGGCGAGAGCAGCAGCATGCCCACGAAGTCGAACGACTCCGACGGCCGCGGCTGGTCGGGCGCGAACACGCGCAGCGCCGCCGTGAAGGCAACCGCACCGATCGGCAGGTTGATCAGGAAGATCCAGTGCCAGCTCGCGGACTGGATGAGCCAGCCGCCGAGGATCGGGCCGCTGATCGGGCCGAGCAGCATCGGGATGCCCATGACCGCCATGACCCGGCCGACCCGCTGGGGTCCGGCGGCCTTGGTCAGGATCGTCATGCCCAGCGGGGCGAGCATGCCGCCACCGATGCCCTGCAGCACGCGGAACAGGATCAGCTGACCGGCGCTGTCGGCGAGGCTGCACAGCACCGAGCCGATGACGAAGAACGCCAGCGCGGTGAGGTAGAGCCGCTTCGTGCCGAACCGGTCGGCCGCCCACCCGGTGAGCGGGATCACCGTGGCCAGGGCGAGCGTGTAGCCGGTCATGGTCCAGGCGACGGTGGCGTATGTCGCGTGGAACTCGTGCTGGAACGTCGGCAGGGCGACGCTCACCACGGTGGCGTCAAGGATCGCCATGATGGCGCCGAGAACGACGACTCCGGCGACCCGAAGGACGCCGGAGTCGAGTTTGTCGGAGGCCACCGGCGGCGGCGTGGTTGTGGTCGTCATCCGGTTGCGCTCCTCGTCGTGAGTGGACCGCGGGTCGCGCGGCCACGGTCGACAGACAAACGTCGGCGACGATACGCGATTTACGGGGGCTCCGGCGACGAAATTGGCGTGTTGTCCCGGCGCGTCGCCGTATGTGCTTCGTCACGCTGGCCTCAGGTACCTCACACGACGGGCACATGAAGGACGCAGACTTCCCCCCGCGCGGCAGAGCCGGGCCGACCGCCTTGCCTGGAGGGGAAGATGTCGGGGGCCATCGCCGGATTCGCCACCATCGCGGCCGTCATCGCCCTCGGCTACGGACTGGCGGCGGTGAGAATCGTCGATGCGTCCGCCCTGGTCACGCTGACCCGGTTGTCGTTCTTCGTGGCCCTGCCGTGCCTGATGCTCAGGGTCCAGGCCGGCACGCCGCTGTCGCGGATGCTGTCGTGGTACGTCGTGGCCACCGCCGCCGGCATCGGGGCGGCCGCCATTCCCTACATCCTCATCGCCCGCCTGCGCTGGCGGCGCCGGGCGGACGAGACCGTCATCGGCGCGATGTGCAGCGCGTACACCAATGCCGGCAACCTCGGCCTGCCCGTCGCCACGTACGTGCTGGGTGACGCCGCGCTGATGGCTCCGATGCTGCTGCTGCACCTCGTCGTGCTCCAGCCGGCGGCGCTGGCCGTGCTCGACGCCGGTCGCAGCGGACGCGTATCCGCACTCGGGCTGCTCCGCAGCACCGCGACCAACCCGCTCACTGTGGCCACGCTCACCGGCGTCGTGCTCTCGGCCACCGGCTGGACCCTGCCGTCGTACGTCGCGGACCCGATCGATCTGGTCGCCGGGATGGGCGTTCCCTCGGTCCTCATCGCGTACGGCGCCTCGTTGCGGCTTGGACCGCTGCCCGGACGCGGTGCGCCGGCGGCCGAGCTCGCCCTGGTGACCGGGCTCAAGCTGGTCGTCCAACCGCTCGGCGCCTACCTCGCCGGATGGGCCTTCGACCTCGACGGCGCCGCGCTGCTCGCGCTCGCGGTCACCGCCGCGCTGCCCGCCGCGAACAACCACTTCGTGCTCGCCACGCGGTTCGGCCGAGCCGAGCTGCTCGCCCGGGACGCGATCTTCGTGACCACGATCGGGACCGTGCCAACCATCCTGCTGATCACCGCGGCCCTCACGTGAGGCGGCCGTCGGTGGGTGGTGCCCGGGGTGCAAGGAACCAGGTAAAGCCCGGTCCTTACCGGTGGTGGCATGATCGGCGGGTGCGCGATACGTGGCGCTGGCCCCTGGTCACGGCGGTCGCCCCCATCACCTGGGGGTCGACCTACTTCGTCACCCAGCGGTTCCTGCCCCCGGAGTATCCGCTCTACGGGTCGGTGCTGCGGGCCCTGCCGGCGGGCCTGCTGCTGCTCGCGATGAGCCGGGCGCTGCCGCGGGGAGCGTGGTGGTGGCGCAGTGCCGTGCTCGGCCTGCTGAACATCGGGGCGTTCTTCGCCCTGATCTACGTGGCCGCCCAACTGCTGCCGAGCAGCGTCGCGTCGACGGTCGCCGCCACGTCGCCCATCGCCATGGTGCTGCTCGGCTGGGCGCTGCTGCGCGAGCGCCCGCACGTGGTCACCGTCGCGGCCGCAGTGATCGGCGCCCTGGGGGTCGTGCTCACGGCCTTCACCGGGCCGGCCCGGCTCGACCTCGTCGGGCTGGGCGCCTCGCTCGCCGCCATGCTCATGGCGGCCCTGGGCTATGTGCTGACGAGGAAGTGGACGACCGCCCCTGGCGCGACGACGGTCAACGTGCTCGCGAGCACCTCCTGGCAGTTGCTGGCGGGGGCACTGCTGCTGATCCCGGTCGCGGTGGCGGTCGAGGGCGGGCCACCGCCGCTGGACGCGCGCACCCTGCCCGCGTACGCCTATCTCAGCCTGATCGCGACCGCGCTGGCGTTCACCGGCTGGTTCACCGGCCTGCGCCACCTCAGCGCCGGCACGGTCGGCATCATCGGCCTGCTGAACCCGGTCACCGGGGTCCTGCTCGGCACCATGGCGGCCGGCGAGCACCTCTCCGGCCGTCAGGTGCTCGGCATCGTCCTGGTCCTCCTCGGCGTCCTCGCCGGTCAGTCGCTGGCCCGGCCGGGTCTGACCTGGCCCCGCCTGCCGCGCCTGCGCGCGCGACAGCGCGTGGGCTGACGCTCAGAAGCCGGGCAGCAGGGTGATGCCGGCGCTGGCCAGCAGCGGGGAGACGATGACCAGCCCGTTCTGCAGCTCGGCCAGGGTCGTGCGGTGCAACCCCATGAGCCCCTCCAACCGGTGCCGGTCCTCGGCGGCCTGAATCAGCTGGGCGCGGTCGACATTATCGAGGGGAAATTCTTCGTCGATGAACAGCAGGCAGCGACGGCGCAGCACGGCCGCCGTGGGCAGGTAGACCAGCGCGACCACCACGGCCGAGGCGGCGCCGGTGTAGATGACCAGCGACGCGGGCACCGCCTCCCCGGTGGCCAGGGAGCGCTGGGCCGCGATGAAGAGCGTGAGGACCACGACGAGCGACCCGAAGATCGTGTTCAGGCGGGAGAGCAGGCTGCGCAGCCGCAGCAGCGTGCCCAGTCGCCGACCCACCGGGCCGCCCACCCCATCGATGGAGAGCACTCGGATCGCCACGACGGCCGCCCCGGCCGGCAGCGCTCCGACGATGGCCAGCCCGGCGAGGGCGACGCCGTGCCAGATGATGCCCTGCCGCACGATCACGATCGACAGGGGCAGCGCGGCCCCGGCGACCGACGCCATGAGCAACAGCACCGGCACGATCCGGATCGCCCGCACCGGCTGCAGGGCGACCACATCGCGGTAGCGGGCGATGCCGCTGCCGAAGGACCACCCGGCCAGCACGCCGAGCAGCGTGCCCAGGGCGGCCCAGGCGAACCAGGTGTCGTGGCCGCGGTCAGGGTGCGCCCACACGACGGCGAACGCGGCCGCCCCGCCCAAGACCATCAGCGCAAACCGCCAGAACCTCGTCCGGATGCGGATCGGCTGCGCGGTCGCCGCCGCCGATGCCGAATATGGCTCGAGGGTCGTCGTCACCGATCGTCTCCTCCCCTACGCCTGCGCGCAGGCTAGCGACAGGAATCGACCTCGGCAACGCCCCGGCGCGGTGGGCGAACCGGGCCGGCCCATCACCGCCCCGAGCCGTCATGGCGACAGGGCCGGCGCCTGGAGTCGTCACGGCGACAGGGCGGAGCCGCTGATCGTGGGCGGCTCGGCACCGAGGAAGAAGATGCCCGGATATCCGCGGGTCTCGAAGCCACCGCTGTGGTTGTCGCGCAGGATCGAGTCCTCGATGGACAGTGCGCCCGTCCGGTCGTTGCTCACGAAGAACACCGCACCGCCGCCCTCGACCGCGTCGTTGTGCTCGATCAGGCTGCCGGCGATGTGGATGGTGAACCGGTTGCCGTCGGCGTAGATGGCTCCGCCGCTGCCGCCGCCGGGCGTGCCGGCCCGCGCCGGATTCGCGCCGAAACCGATCGCCGAGTTGTGGCTGAACACGCTGTTCAACACCACCCAGGACACGCCGATGCTCGACAGCGCCCCGCCGTTGGAGCACTCGCCGCCCTGTCCCGGCGCTCCCCCGAACGTGCTGTTCACGACGTAGACGGGAAGGTCCTCGAACTGGTCGAGCACGCGCACCGCGGCCCCGCCGACGTCGGGCCCGGTGCTGTCGCAGCGGTTGCGCAGGAACATCGTGTTCACCAGCTTGAACCGGCCGCCGCGCACGAAAATCGCTCCGCCGCCGTCCGGCCCGCCGTCGGCGCCGGCCCCGCTGGCGTTTCCATCGACGAATGTAATGTTCTGGACGGTCAGTTGGGGGTGGTCCTGGTTGTCGCAGTGCGGCGTGGTCCAGCCCTGCTCGCGGTCACACGTATTCATGTAAAGAATGCGATGCTTACCGTCCCCGCTGAGCGTCACGAGGCCACCGCCGTCGATCACGATGCGCGGCCCGGCGGCGTTACGGATCTTCGCGGTCGCGGTCATCGTGATGGTCACCGGGGCCGGACCGCAGTCGAAGGTGATGATCCCGCCCGCGGCGACCGCGGCCACCACCGCGTCGGACGTGCAGCTGGCCGGTGTCCCGTCGCCGATCACGTGGTCGGCCGGGAGGTGTCCTCGGCCCGCGCCTCGGGCGGGACCGCCGCGCGGCCGTCGGGGTTGCCGGCCTGCAGCCGCTGGGGCGGCGGCTCGGGCGATGGCGTCACGTCAACGCTCGCCGCCGGCTCGCTGGGCGGCTCGGCCGGCGCCGGAGTGGCGGGGTCGGCGGAGCAGGCGGTCAGGAGGGCGCCGACGGCGAGCAGCACCGGGACGACACGGAATCGCACCGGGCAATGGTATCGATGCCCGGGCGTACGGGCGGCACCCGTTCAGCTGTGCCAGCAGTCGAAGACCGCGCTGACCGGCGGATCGGTCAGGGGATGGTAGAGGCGGCCACTGACCCGCTGGTACAGCTGCGCGACCACCTCGAGCACGTCCTGTTCCGCGGTCGCCCCAGCGACCTGGCGGAGGTCCGGCACGTGGCCCGGCGCGATGACGTACACCCACTCGTACGTCGAGACCGCCTCCCCGAAGACCGCGCTGACCTGGGGGCCGCTGTCCCGGCCGATCACGTAGACCGTGCCATCCGCGTCGAGGACCGCCTCCTCGAACTGGCTGTCCTCGCCACTGACCACCTCGCGCAGCGTCCGCCGGCGCACGGGGTTGCGCGGGCTGGGGTACCGGTGCACCGTGCCGCCGACGGCCTCGGCGACCTCTCGCAGCGCCTTCTCAACCGGGTCGTTCCCTTCGCGCGGGTCGGTCATGCCCCCAGTGTGCCCCACCACCCGTAGGGAGGCATCTACTCGCGTATAGGCAAATAGGACAGTGCAACCAGGACGGCCCGGGGCCGGCTACCGGGGCGGCAGGCGTTCGGCGTCGATCTGGTTGAGGCGGGCGATCGCCTCCGCTTCCTCCGGGTCCGGCTCGGGCTGGTCGAGGAACGCCTGGACGGTCTCGACCGCGACGTCGGGGGCGAGCCGCTTGAGGCTCAGGGCCAGGACGTTGGCGTCGTTCCAGAGCCGCGCGCCTCGAGCGATCCACGGCTCCCAGGCCAGCGCGGCCCGCACCCCGGCCACCTTGTTGGCGGCGATGGCGGTGCCGGTCCCGGTCCAGCACATGACCACCCCGAGGTCAGCGCGGCCACTCGCCACCGCCCGCCCGACCTCGGCCCCGAGGTCGGGCCAGCTCGGCGGGGCGATGACCTCGACCTCACCGCGGGAGCGCAGGTGGGCCAGCACGGCCCGGGTGGTCTCGTTCTCGTCGTCAGCCCCGAAGACGATCCGCACGATCGAACGGTAGCCGACGTCAGGCGCTCTTGGCGGGCACCGCCTGCGGGGCGGAAGCAGCCGACACCTCCGGCGACGCTTGCGGAGCGGACGCATTCGATTCGTGCGGCGCCGGCCGGACCGGCTTCGGCCGGCGGGTCGACAGCCAGCATCCGGCCAGGATCAGCCCGGCCCCGACGGCCAGGCTCCACCGCAGCGGCTCGTTCAGGACGGCGACGCCGAGCGCGACGGCCACGAGCGGGTTGACGTAGGTCACGAGCCCGGCCCGGTTGGGACCGGCGTCATTGATCAAGGCATAGAAGGCGATCAGCGCAACCGCGGTGCAGAGCAGTCCCAGCACGGCGACCGCGCCCCACGACACCGCCCGCACGGGCGCCGACGGCACCGCGAACAGGGCGAACGGGGCCAGCAGCACGGTGCTCGACAGCATCGAGCCGGCGACCAGCGCGGTGGGCGGGATCCCGGAGCCACCCCGCTGGACCATGATCGTGGCGTACGCGTACCCCACCGTGGCGAGCACCACCAGCGCCGCGCCGAGCACGGCCGGTCCCCCGCCGCTCAGCTCGACTCCGGTGAGCACGGCGACGCCGCCGAAGCCGAGCACCAGCCCGACGATCCGCGGCGGCGTGAACGGCTCGGCCCGCACCAGCATGAGACCCACGACGATCGGCTCGACCGCGATGATCAGGCCGGCGAGCGAGGACGTGACGTACAGCTCCCCGTACGTGATGAGCAGAAACGGGGCGACGATGTGGACGACGGACAGGGCGACGACGAACCGCAGCCGCCCCCGCAGCGCCGGCAGCAGACCGCGGACCGCGGCCAGCGGCACGAGGACGGCGGCGGCGATCGCGGTCCGGGCGAAGACGACGAACGTCGGGGACAGGTCGACGATGGCGACCTTGATCAGGAAATAGGGGATGCCCCACAGCAGCGATACGGCGGCGAACAACAGCCAGGCACGACGACTCACCCGGCCATCTTGACCCGGCCAGGGCTTCAGCAGCAGTGGTTAATTCGGCGGGTCGTATTAAGGAGAACTGTTGATCGACGTTCACCGGCTGCGCGTCCTGCAGGAGGTCGCGCGCCAGGGCAGCTTCAACCGGGCCGCCCCCCACCTGCAGATGACCCCGTCCGCGGTGTCCCAGGCGATCAGCGCGCTGGAGCGCTCGGTCGGCACCCTGGTGGTGCGCCGGAGCACCCGCGGGGTCGAGCTCACACCCGCCGGTCAGCTCCTCGTCGAGACCGGCGAGGTCATCGCGGCCGAGCTGTCCAGCGCCGAGCGGGAGATCGAGCGGCTGTCGCGGGTGGCCCAGGACCGCCTCACGGTGGCGACCTTCATCAGCGGTGGGCAACGGCTCCTGCCGCCGGCGCTGACCCGCTTCTCGGCGCAGCACCCCGGGGTGGAGCTCACCGTGCTCGAGCGGGAGCCGGAGGAGAGCCTGCCGCTGGTGCGGTCCGGGACCGCCGACCTGGCGCTGGTCTACCACTTCGACGGCCCGCCTCCGGTGCGACCCGGCGACCGATCCGGGCTGACCTGGACCCCGCTGCTCGACGATCCCTTGTGGATAGTGCTGCCGGCGGGGCATCGGCTGGCCGGCCGGTCGTCGGTGGCCATGGCTGAGCTCGGCGGCGAGCGCTGGGTGCACGGGTGCCTGCAGGTCGGCGACGCCATCGGCCATTACGCCGCGCTGGCCGGGATCGAGATGCGCAGCGCCTGCCGCGGCAGCGACTATGCCTTTGCCCAGGCCCTGGTCCGGGCCGGCGTCGGCATCAGCCTGATCCCGTCGGTGGCCCTCACCCACGACCGCGACGGGCTCGCCGTCGTCGCGCTCGAACCGCCCCGCCCCACCCGCTACATCGGGGTGGCCGTGCCC
>JADGGF010000163.1 GCA_019690055.1 Micromonosporaceae bacterium | reverse complement strand
CTCAGCGCTCAGTCCGCTCCTCGCTCGCAAGCTCGCTGCGATGCTCCCTCGCGCCGCCGGAGAAAATCCTGTTCCGGCTCAGCGCTCAGTCCGCTCCTCGCTCGCAAGCTCGCTGCGATGCTCCCTCGCGCCGCCGGAGAAAATCCTGTTCCGGCTCAGCGCTCAGTCCGCTCCTCAGCCGTACCGCGGCACGGCTGGGGCTGATTCGCCGGGGGCGTGGGCGATGGGCTAGACTCCCGTAGCTGGCGCCCCGAGTGTTGGTGCCTTGAGATCTGGCCCATCCGAGGGCAGCCTTCACCAAGCAGGAGATGACTCGTGGCTAGCGTGTGCGACGTCTGCGGCAAGCGGCCGAGCTTCGGCCACAACGTGCCGTGGTCGAAGAAGAAGACCAACCGCACCTGGCGCCCCAACATCCAGACCGTGCGGGTCGACGCCGGCGGCGGCACCACGCGGCGGATGTCCGTCTGCACGTCCTGCATCAAGGCCGGCAAGGTCCTGCGGGCCGCGCGCGCCTGAGCCTCGCCCACGGCCGTCGGGTCGGCTGTTTCGTTGACCGTACGGTCTGATGCGTTCGTGTCGACCGTACGGTCTCACGCACTTGCTGACCGTCCGGTCACGCAGTCCGTCATGACCGTACGGTCACCGACCCAGGATCGCGGCGACCGTACGGTCGCTCACCTACAAGTCCCGGCCGAAGCTCACGGTCTCCGGGTAGTCCTTGTAGTAGCCGTAGTTCGGGATGCGTTCGTAGCCCATCTTCGTGTAAAAGGCGATCGCCTCGGGCTGGGCCAGACCCGTCTCCAGCACCACGCGGCGCATCCCGCTCTCCCGGGCCGACTCCTCCAACGCGCGCAGCAGGGCCGTGGCGACCCCGCTGTTGCGGGCCTTGGGAGTGACATACATCCGCTTGATCTCGGCCACGTCCTCGGCGAGACCACTGGTCTCGTCGAAGTGGGAGATCGTACGCCAGCCGCCGCATCCGACCGGTTCGCCATCGATCCACGCGATCAGGAACGCGCCTTCCGGGGGGTCGAACTGCACCGACTCGATCGGGTTCTCGTCCCCCGAACCGTAACGCTGAGTAAGCTCTTCCTGCGCCTCAGCGACCATCTTCTGAGCCACCGGCGCGCCGAACCGCGACGGCCGAATCTCAATGTTGGACACGATTACTGAGGATACGAGGATCGTCGTCGTCGATGATCACCGCCGGGGAGCGCCCCGATCTTTGATAACTCTCCGTAGTTGCACAGGAGGCGCAGCGACACCGCGCCCGGACCGCTCGCGGTGAGTCGGCCGCCACGGGCGCGCGTCACGCGGGCGCGCGTCAGCGGAAGTGATCCCAGCCGGCCGGGCCCTCGGTGTAGCGGCGACCGTCCACCGTGACCCCGCTGCCCTCGGTGACCCGACCGATGACCAGCCAGGGCTCGGGGAGGCTGACCGTCGGCGGGAACGTCGCCACGAGCGGGTGGTCGTCGCCGCCGGTGAGCACCCAGTCGTACGGATCTACGCCCAGTGCCGCCGCGGCGTCCGCCATGGGCTGGGTCACCTCGAAGACGTCTCGACGGATGTCGATGCCAACCCGGCTGGCCTCGGCCACGTGCCCGACGTCGGCGAGCAACCCGTCCGAGACATCGATCATCGCCGTGGCCCCCAGCTCGGCCGCGGCCGGACCGGCCCAGTACGGCACGGCGGGCCGGCGGTACGCCTCGACCAGCGCCTTCGGGGAGCGGAACCCGCGGGACAGGACGGTGTACCCCGCCGCGGCCTGGCCGATCCGGCCCACCATGGCCACCACGTCCCCCGGTCGCGCCCCGGAGCGCAGGACCGGCGGCCGCCCGCGCAGGTCGCCGAGCGCGGTCACGGCCACGGTGATGACCGGACCGGCGGACAGGTCCCCACCCACCACCGCGGCCCCGACGGCCTCGCACTCCGCGGCGAGCCCGTCGGCCAGTTGCTCGGCCCAGCGCGGGTCGTGGTCGCGGGGCAGGCAGAGGCTGACCAGCAGCGCGGTCGGCACCCCGCCCATGGCGGCGATGTCGGCCAGGTTCGCCGCCGCGGCTCGGTGCCCGACGTCGGTCGCCGAGCACCAGTCGGTCCGGAAGTGCCGGCCGTCGACCAGCACGTCGCAGCTGGCGAGCACCCGGCCGTCCGAGGCGCTCACCAGCGCCGCGTCGTCGCCCGGCCCGACCAGCGTCGTCGGCGCGGTGCCCAGCCGGGCCGTCACCCGCTGGATCAGGCCGAACTCGCCGGTGGGTGCTGTCGTGGCGTGACCGCCTCTGGTCATCTCTACCCCCTCACGTCGGCCGGCGACAGTGCGATGGTCGACACGGCGGCCCTGGCCGGATCACCGCGGCAATTCAGGTGCCGGCGGCACGCTCGGTCCGCTCCTCGCTCGCAAGCTCCCTGCGATGCTCCCTCGCGCCGCCGGAGAAATCCCCGTTCGCTAGTCTCACACCGCACCTGTCGCGAACCGGTTACGGCTCGCAGGGGGCGCAACGGCTCGCAGGGGTAGGTGGCCATGGTCCAGGCGTACATCCTGATTCAGACCGACGTGGGGAAGGCCCGCGACGTCGCGGCGGCGATCCACGACATCCCGGGCGTGGTTCGGGTGGACGCGGTCACCGGCCCGTACGACGTCGTCGTCCTGGCCGAGGCGCAGAACATCGACGAGCTCGGCAAGATGATCGTGAGCCGCGTCCAGCTCGTGCCCGGCATCACCCGGACGGTGACCTGCTCGGTCGTCCACCTGTGACCGTGGCTCCCGCGACTGTGACCGTGGCTCGCGCGACCGCCCCCTCCTCGTCGTCGGACCCGATCCGGCGTCGCGCCGCGATCATCGCCACCCTGGTCGCCCTGCCGATCGCCCTCGCGGTCCTGCTGATCAGCGTGTTCGTCTTCGGTGCCCCATCGCCCGAGCCCGCCGCGACCGGCCCGGTGACCGTAACCGAGCGAAGCCTGTCGCCCGAGGTGGCCGGCCTGTGCCAGGCGGTGATCGCCGACCTGCCCGACACCGCGGCCGGGCATGCCCGCCGCCCGGTGACCGCGGGCTCGGAGCAGAACGCCGCCTACGGCGATCCGCCGATCATCGTGGAGTGCGGAACTGAGCTGCCGGCGGTCGGCGACACCGATCTCGTCTACCCGCTCTCCGGCGTGTGCTGGTACTCCGTCACCGAGGCCGACCGGACTGTGTGGACGACCGTGGATCGGACCGTTCCCGTGACGGTCACCGTCCCCGGTCCGCCCGACGGGGCCGCCCAGTTCGTGGTGCCGTTCTCGAACGCGATCGGCACCAACCTTCCGCTGCGCGACCCGGCCCCGACCGGGTGCTCCGGCCCGGTCCCCACCACCACCTGAGCCGCGCTGCCCGGGCCGGCCGACACCGCAGCGCTAGTGCAAACCGGTGCCGCGGCGCAGGGCGGAGCGGATCAGGCGCGCGACCAGCTTCGGGTACTCCAAGCCCGAGGCGGCCCACATGCGGGGGAACATCGACATCGGCGTGAACCCCGGCATGGTGTTGATCTCGTTGAAGTAGATATCGAGCTCGGGCGTGACGAAGAAGTCCACCCGGGCCAGCCCGGCGCAGTCGAGCGCCTCGAAGACGCGGCAGGCGAGCTCCTGGATGCGCCGGGTGACCCGCTCCGGCAGGTTGGCCGGGATGTCGAACTCACACGCGTCGTCGAGGTACTTCGCCTCGAAGTCGTAGAACTCGTGGCCCGACACGACGCGCACCTCGGCCAGCACCGATGCCTCGGGGGCGCCGCCCGCCTCGCTCTCGAGCACCCCGCACTCGATCTCCCGGGCGACGATCGCCGCCTCGACGATCACCTTCGGGTCATGGGCGCGGGCCGTCTCGATCGCCGCGTCGAGGTCGTCGTACGAGCGCACCTTCGTGATGCCGAACGACGACCCGGCCCGCGCGGGCTTGACGAACAGCGGCAGCCCGAGCCGGGCCTTGTCGGCCTCGGAGAGCTGCTGGCCCGCCCGCAGCACAACGTAGGGTCCTACCGGAATGCCCGCGGCCGCGGCGAGCTTCTTGGTGAACTCCTTGTCCATGGCGGCCGCCGAGGCGAACACGCCCGAGCCCACATACGGCACACCGGCCATCTCCAGCAGCCCCTGGATCGTGCCGTCCTCGCCATAGGTGCCGTGCAACACCGGGAAGACGACGTCGACCTCGCCCAGAGCCTGACCGCCGGCCGCCGGGTCGAGCACGACCAGACCGTTCGCGGTCGGGTCCGCCGGAAGCACCACGGCATTACCCGAGGAGGCCGTGATCTCGGGCAGGGTGCCGCCCTCGATGGCCAGCGTCGCCGGGTCGGCCCCGGTGAGGACCCATCGACCGTCGCGGGTGATGCCGACCGGGACGACCTCGAACTCGTCCGGGTCGAGGGCGCTGATCACGCTGCCCGCGCTCACGGCCGAGATCGCGTGCTCGGCGCTGCGGCCCCCGAAAACGACGGCGACCCGGGTCCGGCGGCGCCCAGGATCGAACGGACTCGGTGGGGTGTTCACGCCGCTCACCCTACCGGCCCGAGCCGGCCGCGGGGGCGCCCGCGCGCCCGGTTCCGCTCAGGATTCGGGGACGCGGACGGCCGCGTCGAGGGCCCGGGCGATGTCGGCCACCAGGTCGGCGGTGGTCTCGATGCCACAGGAGAGTCGGACCAGGCCCTCCGGGACGTCGTCGCCCCACTGCGCGCGCCGGTCGCCGGTGGTGTGCAGCCCGCCGAACGAGGTGGCCGCGGTGACCAGCCGCGACGCCCGGAAGAACTCGGCCACCGCCGCGCGACCGGCCAGCTCGAAGGTGACGACGCCCGGGAGGCGACGCATCTGCCGGGCGGCCACCACAGTGGACGGATCGGTCGGCAGGCCGGGCCAGCGCACCGACCGTACGGCCGGGTGACCGGCGAGCAGGGCCGCCACCGCAGCCGCGTTCGCGCTCTGCCGGGCGAGCCGCAGGTCCAGCGTGGCGAGCGACCGGTGGGCGAGCCAGGCGTCCACGTTGCCCGGGATACCGCCCGTACCGGTACGCCAGGACCGCATGCGCTCGACGAGCTGGGGATCACGGGCGGCCACGTACCCCAGCAGCAGGTCCGAGTGACCGGTCAGCGCCTTAGTGCCGCTGGCCACGACCACGTCCGCCCCCAGCGCCAGCGGAGTCTGCCCGAGCGGCGTGGCGGTGGTGTTGTCCACGGCAACGAGCGTGCCGTGCTCGTGGGCCGCCGCGGCGACCTGGGCGATGTCGCACACCTCGAGCCCGGGGTTGGACGGTGACTCGAGCAGCACGAGCCGTACGCCGGCAAAGGACGGGTACGGCCCCGCCGTCGGGGCCAGCCGGATGGTCACGCCCCGCGGAGCCAGTTCCTGCTGGGCGAACGCCCGCGTGAGGTAGTAGCCGTCCGACGGCAGCACCACCGTGTCGCCGGGGCGCAGCACGGTGAACAGGAGGGTGGAGATGGCGGCCATCCCGGTGGCGAAGGTCAGGCACTCGCCTCCTTCGAGCTCGCCGATGGCCGCCTCGAGCAGCCGCCGGGTGGGGCTGTCGGGGCGCCCGTAGGAGTCCCGGCCGGGCACCGGCCCGGTGTCGGGGTCGAGCGCGAAGATGGAGGCCAGCACCGGCCCGGGGAGAAACGGCTGCCCCGGCTCGGGCTCCGGCAGGCCGGCGCGGACCACGCGGGTGCCGTCGCCGTACGGCTCGGGGCCCCCGGCTACGAGCCCGCTCCCGCCAGCGTCGGGTCCGCTCACTCCGGTTTGGTGTCGCGGCTCATCAGCGCCACCATCGCCTCCTTCACCGGCTTGTTCTCGTGGCACACCGCCTCGACCTGTTCGGTGATCGGCATCTCCACGCCGCAGTCCCGGGCCAGGTCACGGATCGACAGGCAGCTCTTGACCCCCTCGGCCGTCTGCCGCGTGGCGGCCTGGGCCTGCTCCAGGGTCTCGCCGCGGCCCAGCCGCTCCCCGAAGCTGCGGTTGCGCGACAGCGGCGACATGCACGTGCCGACCAGGTCCCCGAGCCCGGCGAGCCCGGCGAAGGTGAGCGGGTCGGCCCCGAGCCGTACGCCCAGGCGCGCGGTCTCGGCCAGGCCCCGGGTGATGAGCGTCGCCTTGGTGTTGTCCCCGAAACCCATCCCGATGGCCATGCCGCAGGCGAGCGCAATGACGTTCTTCACCGCGCCGCCGAGCTCGCAGCCGATCACGTCGTCGTTGGTGTACGGCCGGAAGTAGCGCGTGACGATCGCCTGCTGCACCAACGTCGCGCGTTCCTCATCGATGCACGCGACGACCGCGGCCGCGGGGTGCTGGTCCACGAGCTCGCCGGCGAGGTTGGGTCCGGTCACCACGGCGACCCGAGAAGGATCGATCTGAATAACATCGACGATAACCTCGGTCATGCGCTTGCCCGTGCCGAGCTCGATGCCCTTCATGAGGCTCACCACGGTCGCGTCCGGCCCGATGACCCCGGTCGTCCCCCACTGGGCGAGGTTCTCGCGCAGCGTCTGCGACGGCACCGCGATGGCCACCATGTCGGCCCCGTCCAGCGCCTCCTCCGGCTGCGACGTCGCGGTGACCGTCTCGGGCAGTACGGCCTCGGGCAGGTAGTCGGGGTTGCGCCGGCGCTCGCGGATGTTCGCCGCGACCTCCTCCCGGCGAGCCCAGATGATCACCTCTCGGCCGGCGTCGGCGCAGAGCTTGGCGAAGGCCGTGCCCCAGGAGCCGGCCCCCATCACCGCCACGCGACGGATCTCCGGAATGCCCACCTCAGGCCTCCTCCGCACCCTGGTCACCCACGGTCCGGTCCCCCACGGCCTGGTCACTCACGGCCTGGTCACCCATGGCCGGGTCACTCACGGCCTGGGCGTCCCGCCGTCCGGGCTGCCACAGCGGCGGCGGGGTGCCCCCGCGCAACTGCGCCACCATGTCCCGCACCGTGGTCATGATGTGGTCGGTGATCTCCGCGAGCGTTCGCGTGTTCACGGGGGCGTCCTGCCAGGCCGACAGGTCCAGCGGCGGACCGGCCACCACCGACACCGGGGTGCGGGGCTTGAGCCGCAGCGTCCTGGTGCGCGGATCAAAGATCCGCTGCGGACCCCACATCGCGACCGGCACCACCGGCGCCCCGGTCGCGAGCCAGAGCCGGGCGACGCCGGTCTTGCCCCGCATCGGCCACAGGTCGGGCTCCTTGGTCGTGGTCCCCTCCGGATAGATCAGCACGCACTTGCCGTCGCGCAGGGCAGCGATGGCGGCATCGAGGGCCTTCACCGCATCGACGGTGCCGCGCTCGACCGGGGTCTGGTCCACCGCGCGCAGCAACCAGCCGAGCACCGGTACCCGGAACAGCCCGGACTTGGCCAGGAAGTTCGGCCACCGGCCCGCGTCGTAGACGAAGTGCGCGAGCACCAGCGGGTCCGCGTGGCTCATGTGGTTGGCGACGATGATGACCGGCCCGGTGGCCGGGATGTTCTCCATGCCGCGCCAGTCGCGCCGGGTCATCAGCGTCGTCACCGGCTTGACCGTCACGACGGCCACCCGCTTCCAGAAGCCGATGCGTCGCCCCACTCGCGCTCCCTCCGATGTCCGACCACGCCGCCCGCGGAACGGTACCGGCCGGGCGACCGCCTGACCAAAGCCGCCCGTACCTGCCGCTCATCATGCCTGCCGCAGCGAGCGACGCACCATCACCGCCGGGCAGGTGGGCCTGGTCGGTGAAGAGGTCGGTGGTGGACGGCGGAGGGGCGGCGGTGTGAGACGCGGCGCGGGCGCGGGACGGCCCGGGCGTTTGCGACGACTTTCCCGACGGCACCGGCCAAGATGGCACGGTGAGCTGGACCGTGATCGTTCCTGTCAAGCGCCTCGCCGAGGCGAAGAGCCGGCTGCGCGACCAGATCGGCTTGGGCGCCGAGCCCAGCCGGGCCCACGAGGAACTGGTGCTGGCGATGATGCTCGACACCGTCGCCGCCGCCCTGTCCAGTCCGGTGGTCGGTCGGGTCGTCGTGATCAGCGCCGACCCCGAGCCCGGTGAGGAGGCGGCGCTGCTGGGCGCCGAGACGCTGCCGGACGTGCCGGACGCGGGCCTCAACCCGGCCCTCGCGTACGCGGCGGCCCACGTACGCCGCACCGGCATCCCGGGCACGGAGCCGGGCGTGGCGGCCCTGACCGCCGACCTGCCGGCCCTCCGTGAGGGAGAGCTCACCGAGGCGCTGCGCCACGCCGAGCAGGCCGCTGGCTCGCTCGGCCCACGGATGCTCGCCCGCTCCTTCGTCGCCGACGCCGCCGGCACGGGCACCGTGCTGCTGGCGGCCCCACCGGGCGCGGCGCTCGAGCCCTGCTTCGGCCCTGACTCCGCGGCGGCGCACGAGGCGAGCGGGGCGATCCGCCTGAGCGGGGCCTGGCCGAGCCTGCGCCGCGACGTGGACACCGCCGCCGACCTGGCCGAGGCGCTCGTGCTCGGGGTCGGACCCCGGACGGCGGCGGCGTACGCCGCGCGGGCGGCCCACCCGGCGGTCGACGGCTGACAGCCGACCCGACCCGGGGTTGCTCCTGACCCGAGGCACCCACGGTTGGTCCGACCCGAGTTCAGTCCTCACCCGAGATTCGATCCTGACCAGAAGTTCATGGTCGGTGCATCGGCGCTCGGGAAGAATCGGGACAAGAGGCTCCGTGCCGCCACGACGATTCTCCGGCCTCTCCGATGACACTCGGGCGCAGCGAAAGGACCGAGCCCGCGGTGACCGATCCCACCACTCCCGCCAGGAC
>JADGGF010000162.1 GCA_019690055.1 Micromonosporaceae bacterium | reverse complement strand
TGTGTATATTCCACCGGTTTGGGGGGGGGGGGGGGGCACCGGGGGCCCGGGGGGGGGGCGCCGCGCGCGGCGCCGTGCCCCGGGCCGAGCGTAGGGGCACCAGTGCGTGGCAGCGGCCGCCCGGCACCGCTGGGCCGGGGGCGTACTCAGGTGTCGTCACGAGCAGTGTCGCGTGAAAGGCCGGTGACAGGATCGTTGCCAACGATCACGGTTGGGTCAACATCTGCTCACCGATCTTGCGAGCCGCCGGCCCAGACCGGTCATGGTGGCTGATCTTGTGAAGACACCATCGGTTCCGTAACGCGGCCGCCGCCCGGGCTGGTGCGAGCTCCCACCGGTCGGCGAGACTGCGAGAACGTCGGAGTGCGGGGGAGGAACGTATGCCCCGATCGGCGCGCGCTGCCGTGGCCGCGGTGGCGTTGCTGGTCCTCGGCGCCTGTACCGTCGTGACGCCGGGGGCGGCCGACCCCACCCTGGGCGACCTGCGCGGTCGGACGTTGCACGTCATCGCCACCTGGTCGGGGGCCGAGCAGGACAACTTCCGCGCCGTGCTCGACGAGTTCGAGCGGCGTACGCACGCCACCGTGCAGTACACCTCCGGCGGCACCGACTTGGCGGTGCTGCTGAACAGCCAGATCGCCGGTGGGCGGCCGCCGCACATCGCGTTCATCCCGCAGCCGGGCGTGGTGGCCGAGCTGGCCCGGCGCGGGGTGCTGGTGCCGCTGCGCGGGGCGGCCGCCGACGCCGTCCGGCGCAACTACTCCCAGACCTGGCAGGACCTCGGTACCGTGGACGGCCAGCTTTACGGCCTGTACTTCAAGGTGGCGAACAAGTCCGTGATCTGGTACCGAGCCGACGCGTTCGAGGAGGCCGGGGTCACGCCACCGTCCACCTGGGACGACCTGCTCGAGGTCTCGCGGACGCTGGTCGAGGCCGGCATCACACCCATGGCGACCGGGGGCGCCGACGGCTGGGTGCTCACCGACTGGTTCGAGAACGCGTACCTGCGCATCGCCGGCCCGGAGCGCTACGACGCGCTGGCCCGGCACGAGATCCCGTGGACCGATCCCACGGTGGTGCAGACCCTGACGCTGCTGGCCGACTACTGGCGCACGCCTCGCTACGTGTACGGGGGAGCGGCCGGGGCGGCCCAGGCGACCTTCACCCAGGCGGTCGCCGAGGTGTTCGGCTCGCGGCCCAGCTGCGCCATGCTCTTCGAGGGTGACTTCGTGGCCGCCGAGATCCACGCGCTGGATCGGGTCACGGTCGGCGAGGACGCCCGCTTCTTTCCGTGGCCCTCCATCGGCGGATCTCCGTCGGCCGTGGTGGTGGCGGGCGACCAGGCGGTGGCGTTGCGCGACACGCCCGAGACCCACGCGCTCATGACCTTCCTCGCCTCGCCCGAAGCGGCGCAGATCATGGCGAGCCGAGGGGGCTTCCTGTCGGTCAACCGCAACCTGGACCCGGCGTACTACCCGGATGACACGACCCGCGCGCTCGCGGCGGCGGTGACCGACGCGCCGTTGCTGCGGTTCGATCTGTCGGATCTCACCCCGCAGGCGTTCGGCGGTGGGACGAGCGCGCACATGTGGGTGTTACTGCAGAATTTCCTGGCCGACGGCATGTCACCGGTCGAGGTGGCGCAGCGGCTCGAGGACGCCGCGTCCCGGGACTTCAAGGACAACGGATGAGACGGTTCTTCTCGGCGGGGCGGGCCCCGGGGCGACGGTGGCGGAACGAGCGGCGTCTGGTCGCGGCCCTGTTCCTGGGGCCGGCCGCGCTGACCGTCCTGGTGCTCGTGGCCTACCCGATGGCCCACACGCTGTGGTTGAGCCTGCACGACACCAACACCGGCGCGTTCGTGGGCCTGGCCAACTACGGGCGCATGTTCGGCACCGAGGAGACCCGGCGGGCCATCCTCAACAACATCGTCTGGGTCGTGGTCGCCCCCACTGTCGTGACGGTCCTCGGTCTGATGCTGGCCGTCCTCACCCAGCGGGTGCGCTGGTCCACCGCCCTGAAGACGATCCTGTTCATGCCGATGGCGATCTCGTTCCTCGCGGTCGGCGTGACGTTCCGCCTCGTCTACGACGAGGACCCGCAGCGGGGCGCGCTCAACGCCGCGCTGGTCGCCGTCCACGACGCGTTCTCGCCGCCGTCGCGGTACTACGGGGTCGCGCCGCGGGACGGCACCGGGCTCGTGCCGGCCGAGGGGGGTTACCAGACCGCCGATCCCGTGCCGCCCACTGAGCCGGTGGCGATGCCGGTGGTGGGGCTGCCCCGGGACCGCATCCCGTCCGAGGCCGTGCCGGCCTCGCCGCCGGAGGCCGGCATCGAGCTGCGGGGTGTGGTGTGGCTGGACTTCACCCGCGGCGGTGGGGGCGAGGCCGGGGAGATCGACGCCACCGAGGTGGGCCTACCCGGCATGCGGGTGGAGGCCGTACGGGACGGCCGGGTCGTGGCGACCGCGACGACCGACGCGTCGGGACGATTCGTCTTCCCCGGGCTCACTGAGGGCGACTACATCGTGCGGCTGGCGGCGACCAACTTCACCGAGCCGTTCCGCGGGGTGACCTGGCTCGGCCCCCGGCTGGTGACCCCGGCCGTCATCGGCGCCTATATCTGGATATGGGCCGGGTTCGCGATGATCCTCATCCAGGCCGGGCTGGCCGGGCTGCCCCGCGACGTCCTCGAGGCGGCGCGGGCCGACGGGGCCACTGACTGGCAGATCCTGCGGCGGGTGACCGTGCCGCTCGTCTGGCCGATCCTGGTCGTCGTGCTCGTAACGCTCTCCATCAATGTGCTAAAGATCTTTGACCTTCTCTACGTGCTGCCGCCCGACTCGTCGCAGGACGAGGCGAACGTGGTGGCGCTGGAGATGTACCGGGTCTCATTCGGCGGCGGTCTGGACTACGGGCTCGGCAGTGCGCTCGCTGTGCTGCTCTTCCTGCTGGTGCTGCCGGCCATGCTGTTCACCATCCGCCGCCGCCGAAGGGAGAGACTGTGACGTCGCAGCGCAGCGCCCCCGTCGCGCCCCCGCCGCCGTTGCTGGAACCGATGCCGGTGCCCGAGCTCGAACCGGCCGGCACGGCGGTCCGCGTCGAACCCCGCCCCAGCGTGCTCAAGCGGCTGGTCGCCATCCTCGGCAGCGGGGCGGCCCGGGTCTTCATCATCGTGGTCGGCCTGTTCTGGCTCTTCCCGACGCTGGGCCTGGCGGTGGCGAGCCTGCGCACCGCCGCCGACAACAGCGCCACCGGCTGGTGGACCGCCCTGACCGCCCCGAGCCAGCTCACCCTGGACAACTACGCCGCGCTGCTGGGCAACGAGCGGATCACCGGCTCCCTGTGGAACACCGTGCTCATCGCCGTACCGTCCACTGTGCTCGTTCTCGTGTTGGGTGCGCTGGGTGCGTACGCCCTGGCCTGGCTCGACTTCCGGGGCCGGGACGTGGTGTTCGTGCTCGCGGTGGCGCTGACCATCGTGCCCGTGCAGGTCGCGCTGATCCCCGACGCCGCGGTGTTCCGGGCCCTGGGCATCTTCGGCGATATCCCAGCGGTCATCGCCTTCCACGTCGCGTTCGGTCTGCCGTTTGCGGTCTTCCTGCTGCGCAACTACTTCCTCGGCCTGCCGGAGGACATGATCGAAGCGGCCCGGGCCGACGGCGCCAGCGAGTTCACCGTGTTCCGGCGGGTGGCGCTGCCGTTCGCCTGGCCGGCGCTGGGGTCGCTGGCCCTCTTCCAGTTCCTCTGGGTGTGGAACGACCTGCTGGTGGCGCTGGTCTTCGGGTTCAACAACCCGCCGATCACGTACGCCATCCGGGAGCAGACCCGCGCCTTCGCCTCCAACATCGACGTCATCGCCCCGGGGGCGCTGGTCTCGATGGCGGTGCCGTTGATTCTCTTCTTCACCTTCCAGCGCTACTTCCTGCGCAGCATGCTCGACGGCGCGCTCAAGTAGGCCCCGGCGACGGGTGGAGCGCGCGTCAGCCGGTCAGCCCTGAGGGGCGCAGCGGCAGTCCGGCCGCGGAGTAGGCGGCGTCGATAAGCGTCATCGTGGCGATGGCATCAGCGGGTGGGGTCAGGTTAGCGGCCGCGTCGCCCCGCACCGCCGCGACGAAGGCTCGCAACTGGCAGGCGTAGGTGGCGTCCCCCTCGACCCGCTGCTGGCGCCGCCGCCCGTTCGCCACGAGGGTGAGTCGGTGATAGGCGTGCGGCAGGACGAAGTTGAAAACGCGCACCTCGCCCCGGTCGCCCGTGATCCGGGCTGAGATGTCCAGCACGGCTCCCGACCACAGCGAGGCCCGTGCCCGTCCCACGGCTCCGTCGGGGAAGCGTACGTCAACGATCATGGCGCGATCCACCCGAGGCTCGCGTCGCAGCGGCTTCGCCCGGGCCGCGGTCACTTCGGGCTCGCCGCTGCCGGGCCGCGCGTGGCGCAGGAAGTGCAGGGCGTAGCAGCCGGCGTCCATAAGGGACCCGCCGGCGAGGTCGTACCGGTAGCGGATGTCGTGGAATCGGGGCAGCGGAAAGCACATGCTGGCCTCGATCTGACGCACCGCGCCCACCTCGCCGACGAGCTCGTGCAGCCGGGGCAGCAGGGGGTGATAGCGGTAGTGAAAGGCCTCCATGACGACCAGCGGTCGACCGTGGGCCGACTCGGCGTCCTGTCGCGCCGCCTCCACCCGGCGGGCCTCGTCCGCATTGGCCGCGAACGGCTTCTCACAGAGCACGTGCTTGCCGGCCTGGAGGGCCCGCACCGTCCATTGTGCATGCAGGCCGTTGGGCAGCGGGTTGTAGATGGCGTCGATTTCCGGATCGTCGACCAGAGCCTCGTACGACTCGTGGACGGTGGGGATGGCGTGCCGGGCCGCGAACGCCGCCGCCCGAGCGGGTTCGCGAGCCGCCACTGCGGCGACCACGACGCCGCTGGTCTGCCTGGCGGGCTTGATGAGGGCCGATGGGGCGATGCGCGCGGCACCGAGAATTCCGATCCTCACGTCTCCCACACGGCCAACCGTACCGGTCGGTGTCATGCCAGGGTGGCGCGAGGTGTGGCTCCGACGCGGTCGCCGCAGCCGCAGCGCCGCCGGAGCCCGAGGCGGTCACCCCAGGCGAGCCCCGCCCCGCGGTCACTCGAAAATCGAATGCCCTCGTTCACCGGCGCGGACCCGGGCGCGGCGGCGGAGCTGCACCACGACCGCGTCGATGGCGGCGATGACCCCGAGGGCGATGAGGAGCCAGCCGGGCACGGTGAGGCCGGCCCGCAGCATCAGGGCGCCCACCACGCCGCAGAAGACGACGCCGAAGAGAGCCAGGCCGAGCCGCAGGTTCAGCGCGCTGTAGGGCCGGCCGTGCGTGCCCCGGCGCCCGGGGGGCTGTGCCTGGATGGGCATACTCCCCCCGTACCCACCCGCGACCGGCGCCAATCAGAACATCGTCACCCCGTTCACCCGTACGGGCTCGAGGGTGACCACGACCCGCTGCTGACCGGGGCCGTCAAAGGCGCGGATGTCGGCGTTGTACTTCGCGCCCACCCGGCTGGCGAACTCGTAGTCGTCGTCGGGTTCGATCCGGGCGTCGCCGCGGATCTCCAGGTACCGGCCCGGGTTGGCCGGGTCGATGATGAACACCGTGCAGGCCGGATTGCGGCGCAGATTGCGGACCTTCTTCCGCTTTGTGTTGAGCGATACTTTGACCTTCCCGTCTTCGGCGAGAAACCACACGTATGACAACTGTGGTCGCCCGGTGGGGTCAATCGTCGCCAGTGTCGCGTACTGGGCATCCAGCAGGTCGCGGTAACCCTCGGGAACCTCGATCACCTGAGTCATTGAAGCTCCTTTCTTTGTCAGGAAGGACGCCTTCCTCGGCAAAAACCGCCAAGAGGGCGTCCTTCCTGACACCGGTAGGCGGGGGCGGGTCCGGCTCAGGCAACCTGGACTGAGCGCTTGGACAGGCCCATCATGTAGCCGTCGATGGCGGTTGACGCCGGTTGTTCCGGATCGGTGGCGGCGCCGAGCGTCACGAACAGCGGGATGAAGTGGTCCACGGTCGGGTGGGCGTACGGCATCCCGGGCGCGACATCGGCGTACCGGCACAGCTCCTCGACGTCGCCGCGGGCCAGCGCCTGGGCCGCCCAGGCGTCGAAGTCGCGCGACCACGCCGGTGCCTTGTTCTCCAAGAGCATCTCACGGGTCACGAACGGCAGACCGTGCGTCATGAAACCCGACCCGATGATGAGCACCCCCTCCTCCCGCAGCGGGCGCAGCCGCCGGCCGAGCTCGATCAGGGAGGTCGGGTCGTGGGTCGGCAGGCTGAGCTGCAGCACCGGGATGTCGGCGTTGGGGTACATCACCTTGAGCGGCACCCAGGCCCCGTGGTCCAGGCCGCGGCTGGGGTGCTCGTACGGCCGCTGCGTGTCGGGCAGCGTCGCCACCACCCGGCGGGCCAGCTCGCTCGCGTCGGGGGTGTCGTAGCGCATGGTGTAGTACCGCGGCGCGAAGCCGTAGAAGTCGTAGACGGGGGTCACGTTCGCCGCCGAGCTGGACAGCGCGAGCGGAGCGGACTCCCAGTGCGCGGAGATGATCAGGATGGCGCGGGGCTTCGGCATCGACAGCGCCCAGGCGTGCAGTTGCCGCATCCACTCCGGGTCGTCGAAGAGCGGCGGCGCCCCGTGGCTGAGGTAGAGCGCCGGCAGCGGCCCGTCGCCCGGCGTCCAGGGCGCCTTCCGGGCGCTGGCCTGTGACGCCCCCGGCAGGAACTCGTCGAAGGCGCCGGCCGGTACGTCCGGGAAGAGGATGCTCCGCATGACGGTAGCTTACCCGGCAATAGTTGACTGTTCAACCTTCTCGGGTTGGCCGCCACGGTGTTGCCCGGTGTTGCCGGTTTGACGTTGTGTCGGAAATGCAACAGGAAACGCGTTGACGCGCCGGTCGTCGCCCCTCGACTCCGTATTCCGACCGCGGAGTCGGGGAACGCGGATTGGTCGTTCGCCGTAGTACATCCTGTCGAGCGCCTTATCCGCCGAACCGTCATCCGGAATATCCGAACGGTCGAGAAATGGTATGGGGAGTTCGCACCATTGCCTTCTTGAGCGGCCGTATGTTGACATGTGCGACGGCGGTATCTCCGGACTTCGGATGAGCCCTTTTCCCGGCGGCCGAATTCAGCGTTTCCCCACCTCGGGAGGCGGTACCTCGCGCCCGCCGAATCTGCCGTTTGGGGGATGTGGAGTGGTGATGTCGGGACTGCCCGGGCGGGTGGCCAGCTGATGGCCTCGGTTCGGGCCGGCATGGCGACCGATCCGGGACGGGTGCGTCAGGTCAATGAGGACCGGGCGCTGGCCGGACCGGATCTGTTCGCCGTGGCCGATGGCATGGGCGGGCACGCGGCGGGCGACGTCGCCAGCTCGATGGCGGTGGATCGACTCGCCCGCCTGGTCCGGCGGCCCCGCCTGACGCCGGCGGACGTGACCGCCGAGTTGGCCGCGTGCAACCGGGACATCCTGGCGGCCGCCCAGCCCGGCACGGCGCGGGCGGGCATGGGGACGACCGTGGCCGGACTCGTCCTCGTCAACGTGGCGGGCCGGCAGCACTGGCTGGTCTTCAACATCGGCGACTCCCGGGTGTACCGGTTCGTCGACGGCCAGCTCGTCCGGGTCACGATCGATCACTCCGAAGTGGAGGAGCTGGTGGCGTCCGGCGCCATCGCGGCCAACGAGGCGCGCAGCCATCCGCGGCGCAGCGTGGTGACCCGTGTGCTCGGCATGAACCCACCGCCCGAGGCCGATGTGTGGCTGTTTCCGCCCACACCGGGCGAACGCTTCCTCATCTGCTCCGACGGGCTCTCCAGCGAACTCGATGATCCCGACATCGCCGCCGTGCTGCGGGCCGAGCCGATCGCTCAGGCGGCCGCCGACGCACTCGTGGCCCGGGCCGTCGCGGCGGGCGGCCGCGACAATGTCACCGTCGTGGTGGTCGACCACGTGGTCGACACCGGCAGCGATCTCGAGGAGGACACGCTCCGGCGGCCCCGTAACCAGGTGTCGGTGGTCGTACCCGGCCGGCCCCACTCGGGCGAGGCGGCATGACCTCGAGGCTGGTGACCGAGGCCGGGTACGTCCCGGGCCCGTGGGTCGGCATGGCGGGCAGTCACGTCTGGCTGCTGGCCGACCTGGACCCGGCTGACCCGGTGGTCGCTGCGTGCTGGGAGCTGGTTCGGTCCGGGGCCACGGCCGACGCGCTGCTGAGCGCGGTGGCGGGCAGTGACCGGCGACCGGCGCAGCATGTCGCGATCGTGCGGCTCGACGGCACTCGGGCGGAGGTCACCGTCCAGGGAGACGCCTGGGTCGATGTGTCCACTGAGGACGGCGAGGCGACCGAGGTCCGGGCGGCGCCGGGCGGCGTGGCCAGCCGTTCGGTTGAGCCGGTGACCATCGTGCGCCTGCACGCGGCCGACGGCTCGGGCGAGGGGGCGTTCCTGCCGCTGGGCACCGGGGTGGTGACGGCCGCACGGATCGTCGTCCGGGGTGAGCCGACCTGCGAGCCGGAGCCGACCACAACGGACGGTCCGGACGTCGCTCAGCCGGTCATCGAGCGGGCCGCCGTCGACGACGAGGGTGGCGCTCCGGCGGCGGCGGCACCGGCCACGGTGGACGGTCCGGGTGGTGCTCAGGACGGACCGACGCCGGCGACGCGGACCGTCAGGGACGTCGCCCTCGACGGGGCGCAGCCGGCCTCAGGCGACGGTCTGGGCGCGGCCGA
>JADGGF010000161.1 GCA_019690055.1 Micromonosporaceae bacterium | reverse complement strand
CGGATGGGGCCGGTGGCGGAGTCGACACGGCCACGGTGGGCTGCGGCGGTGGCGGGTAGGCCGGTGGCGTGGCCGGGGCCGGTGGCGAGGATGAAGCCGGAGGCACGGCCGGCGGGGCGGGCACCGAGGGTTCGGCCGGCGTGTCGGGCACCGAGGGTTCGGCCCGTGTAGCCGGCACCGAGGGATCAGCCGGCGCCGCGGGTGGCGCGGCGAACGCCTGCGTTGGCGGGTCGGTCGCCCCGGCGCCGGGGGCGTCGGCGGGCGGAGTCGGCGCTGGAGCCTCGCTGGCGGGCGTCGCCGTGCTCACGCCAGGCGATGGCTGCTCGCTCGGGCGCGTCTCGTCCGGCACGGAGGGAATCCTTTCCATCCTGTGGATGGCCCATACCGTACCGGCCGCCTCGCACCGGTGTCCGCCCCGCCCGGTCCCCGGTCACCGGACGGTCCGGGGCACCGGTACGGATACGCTTCCAGCCGTGCAGATGGCGGATGGTGCGGGGGATGGCGTGACGATCCGGCGCGCGCGGACCTCCGATGTGCCAGGGATCCGTCGCCTGGTCGACCTGTACACCGCCGACCGTCGCTTGCTGGCCAAGAGCCTGGTCACGCTGTACGAGGACGTGCCGGAGTTCTGGGTCGCCGAGCACGACGGCCAGGTCGTGGGGTGCGGGGCGGTGCACGTGCTGTGGGAGGACCTGGCCGAGATCCGCACGGTCGCCGTCGATCCCCAGTGGCGCGGTCACCGGGTCGGCCGCCGGCTGGTCGAGTCTCTGCTCGCCACGGCGCGTGAGCTGGGCGTACGCCGGGTGTTTGTGCTCACCTTCGAGACGGACTTCTTCGGCTCCTTCGGGTTCGCCGAGATCAATGGCACGCCGGTGCCGCCGGAGGTGTACGAGGAGCTGTTGCGCTCGTACGACGAGGGCGTGGCGGAGTTTCTCGACCTGGAACGCGTGAAGCCGAACACGCTCGGCAACAAACGCATGCTTCTCTACCTATGAAGCGCATGCTTCTCTGTCTCTAGCGGAGGATCCTCATGACCCGAGTGGCGGCCATCGACTGTGGGACGAACTCGGTGCGGCTGCTCGTGGCCGACGTGCCTGCGGCCGGGGCCGGCCTCGTCGACGTCGTGCGGACCATGCAGATCGTGCGACTGGGGCAAGGGGTCGACCGGACCGGGCGTCTCGACCCGGACGCGATTGAGCGCGTGCGGGTCGTGCTGGCCGACTACGCCCGGCAGATCACGCAGCTGGGCGCGCAGCGGGTCCGCATGGTGGCGACGAGCGCGACCCGCGACGCCAGCAACGCCGCCGACTTCCGCGACATGGTGCTCGCGACCCTGGGCGCGCCGCCGGAGGTGATCACCGGCGACGAGGAGGCCCGGCTGTCATTCCTCGGCGCCACTCGTGGGCTGCCGGCCGACGCGCAGCCGCCGTACCTGGTCGTCGACATCGGCGGCGGTTCCACCGAGTTCGTGCTCGGCGGGCCGTCGATGCCCCGGCCTTCGGGGCCCGATATGACTACTGTGGACGGATCGACTACTGTCAACAAATCGACCCGTGGGGACGTACCGGCCACTGTGGACGATCGGGTGACCGTGACCCACGCGGTGAGCGTCGATATCGGGTGCGTGCGGATGACCGAACGGCACCTGCTCGACGACCCGCCGACCCCGGAGCAGATCGCCGCCGCCGAGGCCGACATCGCGGCCACCGTCGACCGGGCGCTGGCCGTCGTCCCCGGCCACCAGGCCCGGACGCTCATCGGCCTGGCCGGCTCGGTCACTACGGTCGCCGCGCTGGCCCTGCACCTGCCCGCCTACGACCCGAAGGCGATCCATCACTCCCGCATCGCGTACGCCGACGTCGCCGCGGTCACCCGGACGTTGCTGACCCTGAGCCAGGCCGAGCGGCTCGCCCTGCCGCCCATGCACCCCGGCCGCGCCGACGTGATCGGGGCCGGCGCGCTCATCCTGCGCGTAATCATGGAGAAGGTCGGCGCCGACTCGGTCGTGGTCAGCGAGCACGACATTCTCGACGGCATCGCCCTGAGCCTCTGCGGCGACTGACCGGCCCGGGCCCGGACCTACTCGCCGGCCGGCGGGGCAACGCAGGGCCCGTCCGCCCACCAGGCTCCGATGCGCTCGCGGACCTCGTCGCCGAAGGGGTTGTGGCCCGGCCCCTCGGCGAGGGCCTGGGCGAGGTGCACGTGCAGGCACTTGACGCGGGTCGGCATGCCCCCGGCCGACACCCCGGCGATCTCGGGGACCACGGCGATCTCCTCCCGCCGACGCAGGTATCGCTCGTGAGCCGCCCGGTACCGGGCCGCGAGGTCGGGGTCCTCGGCCAGGCGAGCCGACATCTGCCGCATGAGACCCGCCGACTCGAGCGCGCTCACCGCGGAGACGGCGCGCGGGCAGGTGAGGTAGTACAGCGTCGGGAACGGCGAGCCGTCGGGCAGTCGGGGATTGGTTTCGACCACGTCGGGCAGGCCGCACGGGCAGCGGTGGGCGACCGCGCGGGCGCCCCGCGGCGGCCGGCCGAGCTGTGCCTGCACGACGTCGCGGTCGCGGGGGTCAAGAGCCATCGCGGTCCTCGGGGCAACAAGGAGCGCCGACGTACGCCCGGCGCGATCCGGCGCACCGGTCGGTCATGGCGTCGGGGGTTCGTCGGCGGTCTGCACGCTGGTCCACACCTGCTCGTACCACGGCGGTGGCGGCGCGTCGTCGGCGGGCTCGTCGGTCACCGTGGGATCGATGCCGACCACGTAGACGCGACTGCCGACCTCGGTGAGCAACAGCCGTTGCAGGGCCTGATCCTTGACGTACTCGTCGTCGTTCCAGCGGGCCACCTCGTCGGCGAGTCGCTGGATCCGCTCCCGTTGCTCGCGCTGGTCCGCCTCCAGCCGGGCAATCTCGGCCTGCTGCGCCAGGTACACCCGCAACGGATAGGCATAGGCGAGCATCAGCGCGAACAGGACCACGCCCAGCGCCGCCACCCGGCCGGAGATGCGCAGCGGACCCCGCGGTGCGCGCGTGCGGTGGGCCGGCCCGCCGCGACGCAGGCCCGGTGTGGTGGAGCCAGCCGGGGGCACGGTGAACCGCCCCGGCCGGCGGGGCGGGGCTCCCGTGGCGCGGGACCACAGACGCCGGGCCAGGCCGCGCCCCAGCGGGCGCCCAGTGACCGCCCCGGGGCGCGGGCTGCGCCCTGCCGGGCCCTGCCCACTGGGCATCCGCCGCTGGTTCACGCTCTCAACCCCCCGTCGATCTAGGGCACAGGGTGGTGATTGGAGATCAACTCACCACTCCCAGCCCTAGATCAACGCGCATGTGCCGAACAGGTCAGGGCCGAGCGTACCGGGGGAAGGCGCTCGCGCCGGCGTAACGCGCCGCGTCGTCGAGCTCCTCCTCGATGCGCAGGAGCTGGTTGTACTTCGCCACGCGCTCGGAGCGCGCCGGAGCACCGGTCTTGATCTGCCCGCAGCCGGTCGCCACGGCGAGGTCGGCGATCGTCGTGTCCTCGGTCTCGCCGGACCGGTGGCTCATCATGCAGCGGTATCCGGCCCGGTGGGCGAGATCGACCGCGTCCAGGGTCTCGGTGAGCGTGCCGATCTGGTTCACCTTCACCAGCACCGCGTTGGCCGCCTTCTCGGCGATGCCGCGGGCGATGCGCTCCGGGTTGGTGACGAACAGGTCGTCGCCGACGATCTGGATGCGCTCGCCCAGCGCCGTGGTCATGGCGACCCAGCCCGCCCAGTCCTCCTCGGCCAGCGGGTCCTCAATGGACACGATCGGGTAGGCGTCGACCAGCCCGGCGTAGTAGGCGATCATTTCGTCGGCCGACTTGGTCGCGCCCTCGAAGGTGTACGCGCCGTCCTTGTAGAGCTCGGTCGCGGCGACGTCCAGCGCCAGCACGATGTCGCTGCCGAGCGAGTATCCGGCCGCCTGGACGGCCTCGGCGATCAGGTCCAGCGCCGCCGCGTTCGCCGGCAGGTTGGGGGCGAAGCCGCCCTCGTCGCCCAGCCCGGTCGACAGGCCCTTCTTCTTGAGCACCGACTTGAGCGCCTGGTACACCTCGGCACCGGCCCGCAGCGCCTCCCGGAAGGTGGGCGCGCCGATCGGCGCGATCATGAACTCCTGGATGTCCACATTGGAGTCCGCGTGGGCCCCGCCGTTGAGGATGTTCATCATCGGCACCGGCAGCAGGTGCGCGTTGGGGCCGCCCAGGTACCGGAACAGGCTCAGGCCGGCCGAGTCAGCGGCGGCCTTGGCGACGGCGAGCGAGACGCCGAGGATCGCGTTGGCGCCGACGCTGGATTTGTTCGGGGTCCCGTCGATGTCGCGCATCTTCTGGTCGATGATGCGCTGCTCGGTCGCGTCGTACCCGACGAGCTCCTCGGCGAGACGGTCACCGACGTTCGCCACCGCCTTCTCGACCCCCTTGCCGAGGTAGCGGCGGGCGTCGCCGTCGCGCAGCTCGACCGCCTCGAACGCGCCGGTGGACGCGCCCGACGGCACCGCCGCCCGGGCGATCGTCCCGTCATCGAGCCCGACCTCGACCTCGACGGTGGGGTTGCCCCGCGAGTCGAGGATCTCCCGAGCAACGATCGCTTCAATGGTTGCCACGTGAACTCGCTCCTTGGTGTGAATTACTCGCAGATTCCGCTCCGGCAAGCTGCGCGGAGGTGCTGGCCGTCGCCTGGTCGTGCGGTCCGCGGCACTGCGGGAGTCCGTCGGTGAGCCTATCGTTCGTCGAGCAGCAGCGTGCGCAGGTGGCGGGGGGACGGGTTGCCGTGCGCCAGCATGCGGTCGTGCCAGGCCCGCGGGGTCACCCCGTCGGGCCGCTGGGAGGCCAGCGCCGCCACCTCCTGGTACCCCACGAAGTACGTCGACAGCTGGGTCGAGGTCAGCAACGTCCGGCGCCACTTGCCGGCCGCCTCGCCCTCCTCCTGGAACCCGCGCTGCTGCATCAACGCCATCGCCTCGCCCTCGGTCATGTCGTCGCAGTGCACGGCCTGGTCGATGATGGCGTTGATCGTCATCCGCAACTGCATCTTGAGCTGCTGCAGGCGTACGGGCAGGCCCCCGAAGCCGTGCTCGGCCATCAGCTGCTCCGCGTAGACGGCCCAGCCCTCGACGAACGGGCCGGAGTGCACGATGGCGCGGACGCGGGTCGAGCCGGTGTACCGCCGGGCGTGCGCGAGCTGCAGGAAGTGCCCCGGCATGGCCTCGTGCACCGTCAGCTCGCGCACCATGTGGTTGTTGTACTCGCGGTAGAACGACTCGATCCGCTCGCTCGACCACCCGGTCGGGGTGGGGGCGATGCAGTAGAACGTCGGGACGTCGGCCCGCTCGAGCGGACCGGGCGGGTCGCAGTAGGCCACGGCGACCCCCCGGGCGAACTCCGGCATGGTCTGGATCACGCAGGGGTCATCCACAAGGGACACCAGATCCATCTCCCGGACGAACGCCGTTGTCTCGTCCAGGGTCGTGCGCGCGAGATCCACAATGGACGAGTCGTCGGGGTGCTCCTGGGCGAGCCGGTGCAGCGCCTCGCGGACCGTGTCGTCGTCGGCCCGCCCGCCGACCAGCTCGGCGGCCGCCGCGCGGATCTGCTCGGTGACCCGCTCGAGGTTCTCCCACGCGAGGCGGTTGATCTGCGCGGCCGTCAGCTCGGTGTCGAGCGTGTGCCACAGCTTCGCCTCCCACCGGGGTCGGCCGAGCCGGGGGTCGCGTCCGGGATCGGCCGCCGCGGCCCGCTCGTCCAGCCAGCCGGCGAACGACTCCAGCGCCGTCGCGGCGGCCGCCGCAGCGGGTTCCACTGTGGACCACACCGCGGGCGCCTCGGCGCCGAGCCGGGGCAGCTCGTTGCGGACCAGGGCGGCGGTGCCGCGGAACTGGCCGGCCGCGGTCTCCAGGTGGATGCGCGGGCAGTCGGTGAGCACCGAGCGCGCGACGACGAGCGCATCGGGGATCGCCGCGAGCCGGGCGCCGAGCGCCTCCAGCCGCTGGTCGGCCGGCGCGAACGGCCGGGCAAGCAGCGCGAACAGCAGGCTGCCCGGGTTGTGCACCAACGGGTTCCACTCGTGCTCGCGCACCTCGCTGAGCAGGAACAGCCGCCGCTCGACCAGGGAGAGCAACAGTTCGTGGTCGACCTGGTCGGCCAGGGACAGCCCGTCGGTGTCCACACCGGAGAGTGCGGCCGAGGCGTCCCGCAGCATCCGGACCTGCTCGGCCACCCCGTCGGGTGACAGGTCGGGCAACCGGTGATCGTGCCGGTGATCGCCGGCGTCGGTGGCGAGGTGGGGATCGGCGGCGAGCAGCTCGTCGACGACGCGCTCGGCCAGATCGACGTACTCAGCAGCCATGGGCGACTGGGGCGGGCTCGGGAACAATCATGGACATCAGGCTATCGGATCATCCGATCCAGGGGCGCGCGACCGTTCGGCCTCGGCCTGCCCGCCGGTCGCGGCCTGGTGGCTGGCCTCGGCCGCCCGGATCGCCTCGGCCCGGCGCAGCACCACCCGTCGCAGGGCGGCCTCGGCGTCCAGGCCGCGCTCCGCCGCGGCGGCGACGAGCCCGAACAGCAGCTCGCCGAGCGCCTCCTCGTCGGCCGGAACGCTGTCCGGCGCGGGTGCCGATACCTCGATGCCGGCCGTCCGGGCACGGGCCAGGACCTTCGCCGCGAGCGCCAGCGCCGGCTGGCTGAACGCGACGCCGTCCAGGGCCGAGGCGCGCGGCTTCTCCTCGCGCTTGATGCGCTCCCAGTTGGCGGTGATCTCGTCGAGGCCGGTGACCGCGACCCCCGCGAAGACGTGGGGGTTACGCCGGACCATCTTCTCGGCCAGCGACTGCGCCACGTCGTCGATGGACCACGGCTCGTCGGCCTCCTGGGCCATCCGGGCGTGCAGCACGACCTGCAGCAGCACGTCGCCGAGTTCCTCCTTGAGCGCGGCGAGGTCGTGAGCCTGGATGGCGTCGTACGCCTCGTACGCCTCTTCCAGCAGGTACCGGGCGAGGCTGGCGTGGGTCTGCTGCCGCTTCCACGGATCGCCGCCCGGCCCGACCAGCGTGTCGATGATCGCGACGACGTCGAGGAGCCGGGACCCGGGCCGGTGCTCGGACACGCTCGCCTCGGGGCGTCAGTCCGCCGGTCGGACGGCCCCCGTGCCCGCGGGCCCGAAGGGCAGCGTGACGAGGGTGAACTGTCCCTGGGTGCCCACCTGCAGCAAGGGGTACTCCACCGGCTGGTAGCGCGGGTGGACGGACACGCCGTACCGCTGGGCGGCCTCGATCAGGGCGTCGCGCAGCGCCAGCGCCTGCTGGTACTCGGGGAAGTTGAGCAGCTCGTCGCGGATCTGCTCGTAGGTGGCCGGCACCCCGCCGCCCCGGTTGACCACGGCCACGTAGTGGTCGTACACCCCGCGGATCTCGTCCTCGGTCGGCGTGCGGCCGGTCGCGTCGGCGAGGAGGGCGTCGCGGTAGGCGTCGGCCTGCGCCTTCAGCCGAACGTACGGGTCATTCACATCGACCTGCAGCGCGGTCGCGACGCCCTGGTAGTCCGGCGCCTCGGGCTGCACACCGCGCTCCCGGGCGTAGCGGCTGGCCACCTCGGTGAAGATCGTGAGCTGGACCACCGACTGGCGGATCTGAGCCACGACCGAGGCGGTGTCGGCGCTGCCGGGCGCGGTGGCCCCGAGGGCCTCCGCGAGCGGTGCCGCGGTCTGTTCGATCTGGCTGTTGCCGATTGAAACGTCGCCGACCCGCAGGGCCTCCTCGGTGGTGCGGGCACATCCGGCGAGCGCGAACACTCCGACCAGCGCCAGCGCCGTGATCTTCACCCTGACCGTACGCATGCCGTCAAGCCTCTCATCCGTCGTCGGGCCGCCCGTCGCCGGCCCTGGTCGCCCGGTGGCGGGTCGCCCGGTGGCGGGTGCTGTCACCGCCCGCCGGGTCAGGACCCGACCGGGGTTGGTTGGCCGGCTCCCGACCCGACCACGCTGGTCAACAGTTCCTCGCACCACTGCAGCAGGGGGATGTCGCGCAGCGGCTCGCCGCCCACCCGCTTGGTCAGGGGGCGGGGCACCGAGATCTGTTCCCCGGCGCTCTTGTACACCGCGTCGGGGTAGAGCCGCTTGAGCCGAAGCTGCTTCGATTCGGGCAGCGTGAGCGGCCCGAACCGGATGTGCCGGCCCTGCAGCGACACGTCGGTCAGCCCGAGCGAGCGGGCGAGCAGGCGGAACCGCGCGATGGCCAGCAGGTTCGCGACCTGCTCCGGGGGCGGTCCGTACCGGTCGCGCAGCTCCGCCTCGACCTCCGCCAACCGCTCCGGCGTCTTCGCCTCGGCGATCTTGCGGTACATCTCCAGGCGCAGGCGTTCCACGCCGAGGTAGTCGTGCGGCAGGTGGGCGTCCACTGGCAGGTCGATCTTGACGTCGACCACCTCCTCCGGCGTCTCGCCCTTGAACTGCTGCACGGCCTCACCCACCATGCGCACGTACAGGTCGAACCCGACGCCCTCGATGTGCCCGGACTGCTCGCCGCCGAGCAGGTTGCCGGCGCCGCGGATCTCCAGGTCCTTCATGGCCACGTACATGCCCGCGCCGAGCTCGCTGTGCTGGGCAATGGTGGCCAGCCGCTCGTGGGCCTGCTCGGTCAGCGGTTTGTCCGGCGGGTACAGGAAATACGCGTACGCCCGTTCCCGCCCGCGCCCGACCCGGCCCCGGATCTGGTGCAGCTGGGCCAGGCCCAGCAGGTCGGCCCGCTCCACGATCAGCGTGTTCGCGTTGGGAA
>JADGGF010000160.1 GCA_019690055.1 Micromonosporaceae bacterium | reverse complement strand
CCTTTAGTTTCTTTTGTGGCCATTTTGTGGGCGACACGCCGTCATGAGAAAGGCGTACGATCACTGTCCACTCAGCTGTATTCTGTAACGCTATTTGCTGATCAAACGCGCGCCAGAGTCGCTCGCAGATTCCGCTCCGGCGAGCGGCGCGGAATTGTGGGCTCGTCGGGACAACGGGGAGGGTATTCATGACGAAGACGGGCGCCCTGCTGACCTGGGACGGCGTGGCGCGGGCCATCGAGAAACTGCCCGAGAACCAGCGAGCGGTCGCGGCGGAGATCATCGAGAAGGAGCGCGGTCGCACCGGGGCCGAGGTGGAGATATCCGACGGCCCCTGGTACATCGAGCGGGCTCGGGTATCCGGCTACATCGGAATCGGCGAGCAGCCGGTCAGCGTCACGTTCGGGGCCACCCCGGGGCTGACCATCGTGACCGCGCGGAACGGCACGGGCAAGTCGAGCCTGGTGCACGGCGTCCGGCTGGCGCTCAGTAACGGCGGTGCGGCGCCGGCCAACGTGGTCGAGGAGAACCTTCACTGGGGCCAGCGAGCCATTACGGTGAGGATCACTAACGGCACGCGTACGGTCGATCTCGTCTGTGACGACTCCGGGGTGCGGTGGAGCGAGAAGGGGGCCGGCGAGGATGCCGTCCCGCCCTCGTGGGTCGAGGCGTTCGAGCGCTACCTGCCGGTCCTGCTCTACTCCGAGTTGTCGCCGGTCATCGACAAGCCCAGCGACCTGCACAAGTTCCTCAAGCAGGCCCTTTCGCTCAGTGTCCTCGAGCGGTTGCTGAAGGCGTCCGATGAGATCAAGAAGGACAAGACAGCGGCGGAGCGGGAACTGGTCGAGCCCCGGAGTCGCATGGAGCGGTCGCTCGCGGCCACCGGCGACGAAACCCTGAGCCGGGAGGTGCTGGCGGCGGGGGACGTGCCCTCCGAGGCGGCAGCGGCGCGCCTGCGGGCACTGATCGCCGACCTGTCGGACGCTGCTCCGGCCATGCCTCCGATTCCTCCCCTGTGGACGGTCGACCGCGATGACGTCGAGCGGATCACGCAGGCCGTGGCGAAGCTGGACGCGGCGCGGGCCCAAGTGGTCTCGGGCGCGGACACGATCCAGGACGTGCTCGACCGTCTCCTCGCGGCCAGCGGGGCGTACGTCGCGGACCTGCGCGACCGCGACACGTGCCCCGTCTGCGGCACGCCGGGCGTGGCCTGGGCCGACCGGGCCCGAAGGGAATCCGAGCGACTGCGCGAGTTGCTGGCGGCGGTGCACGAGGCCAAGGCGCCGGTCGTCGAGGCGGTCGAGCGGCTGCGCGGGTACGCGCCTCCGTCGCTGAGCCCGGCTGCGGCCGAGGCCCTGCGGGGGCTGCACGAGCCGGGCACCGAGGAGCACATCGAGCAGTGGCACCGGCTTCGCGCCGCGACGGAGCGCCTGCATGCCGACACGCTGACCGCCGAGACGGTCCGCGAGTTCATGAGCGAGTCGGCGGAGCTCGCCGCCTGGTACGAGGGCATGGCCAAGGCCGTCCAGGCCCGCTACGACAGCGCCATCGCCGGCCGCGCCACGGTGGGGGCCGACATCCGGGCCTGGTTGGACGCGGTGGACCGGGTCCGCGCCCGGATCGCGCGGGGCGCCGCGGCGGCGAAGCTGTCCAACACGGTCGAACGGTGGATCAGGGAAACGCGGGACGTGGTTTTCCACCCCATCCGGGACAAGGTCGTCCAGATCTGGCGGGACCTCAACGCCGACACGGACCTGACCCTCACCAACGTCGCCCTCGCCGGCGGCGTACGGCAGGCCCAGAAGGTCACCTACGAACTCGCCGTGGACGGGACGCCCGTACGCGGCGGATCGGGCCGGGCCGAGGTGCTGAGCACCGGGCAGCGCAACGCGCTCTCACTGGCCGCCTACCTGCCCCGGGCCACCCAGGAGAACAGTCCGTTCGGGTTCCTGATCCTCGATGATCCCATCCATGCGTTTGACTCCTTCCGGGTCAACTATCTGGCCCAGGAGCTGATCCGGCTCGCGGAGCGCTACCAGGTCATCGTGTTCACGCACGACGACCGGCTCTGGCGGGAGGTGCGCGCGCTCGACTACACGCCGCGGCACATCCGGCTCCGTCGCCTGCCCGGGCAGCGGTCGCACGTGAAGGTCGAGGCGGCCCGCTGGCCGGGTGAGCCGCTGCTCAAGGAGCTGGAGAACGTGCTCACGGGCGAAAAGTGGGAGTCGGTCGGCACCGCGGACGCCCGCGTGACCATGACTCTGGCCCTGTGCCGGCAGGCCGTGGACACCGCCGTCACGACATTGATCGAGATCCTCGGCCGGCGCCACGGGCGCGGCCAGGACGAGATCGAGTCGGCGCTCGGGGGCATTCGCAAGACGCGGGACCAACTCGACCTGCTCGGTAGGTGGGCCGCCGAGGCCCGGCTACCGGCGCTCGACCTTGGGCGCTTCCAGTCGACGATCTCGGCGCTCAACGACGCGGCTCACGGCAACGCGCCCGGCACGGTCGAGCAGTGCCGGCGGTGGATGCGGAACACCCGGGATCTCGTGGAGTACCTCTACCAGTCGGTGGAGCGGTCGTGAGCGGGCGCCGACGGGTACCGGCCGACGAGTTCGCGGCGGCCTACGCCGCCTGGCCGGGGTCCGAGCACGACAAGACCGCGCTGAGGACGCTGCTCCTCCGGTACCGCATCGAGGCCGTGGCCGCCCGCGTTCCGTCCACTGTGGTCACCTCGCCCGGCACCACCCGGATCCCGCAGCGGCTCATGCTCAGCGTGGGTGAACCGGGCCTCGACGACGCTCAACGGCGGCGGCGCCTGGCGGTTGTGCGCCCGGCGCTGGCGGCCTACCACGCGATCTGCGACGTGCTGCACGGACGGGACCCGGAAGGGCGCCCGGCGCTGGCCCTGGTGGCCGCCTGGGAGCAAGCGGTCGTACGACTGGAGGAGGAATTCCGCGCGCCATGATCGGGTGGGATCGGTGTTGCTATAGCAGCACTGATCCCACCCGTTGTTCGCCGAACCGCTCCAACGGCCAGCTGTTGTTCGCGCGCACGGGGCTACCATGCTTCGAGCGCAAGCGGTGGCCTGTCGAGGTTCGAGGGAGAACCGTGTGACGGTTGTTTCGGTGCTCAACTACAAGGGCGGCGTCGGCAAGACGACCCTGACGGCGAACATCGGCGCCGAGCTGGCCTCGCGGGGAAAGTCGATCCTGCTCATCGACCTCGATCCTCAGGCGAGCCTCACGTTCTCCTTCTACGAACCCGAGGTCTGGGAGAAGTCCCTGGCGTACGAGCGGACGATCCAGCAGTGGTTCGGCAGCCTGCTCAACCAGCCAACGGCCGACCCGTTGCACCAGTACGTGGTCACCCCGCCCGCCGTCAACCGGATCGTCCAAGCCAACGGTGGGCGTCTGGATCTCATTGCGTCGCATCTGGATCTTGTCGATGTCGACCTCGAGTTCGCCCATCGGTTGGGCGGCGCTACCTTCTCGCACGTCAGCCCGAACTTCCTGCGGCTGCACCGGTCATTGCGCGACGCCCTGGACGCCCCGGCGTTCGACGCGTACGACCTGATCATGATTGACTGCCCGCCCAACTTCACCATGACCACGCGGACAGCGGTGGTGGCGAGCGACTACCTGGTCGTCCCGGCGAAGCCGGACTACCTCTCCACGCTGGGCTTCGACTACTTGCGTCGGCGACTGTCGATGCTGATCACCGAATACAACAAGGCCGTGTCGTCCCCGGCCGAGCAGATCAACCCGATTATGCTGGGCATCGTGTTCACCATGATCCAGTACGGTGGGGCCGAGCCGATCATCGCTCAACGGGGCTACCTCGAGCGACCCACACGGATCGAGGTGCCGCGGTTTGACCAGACGCTGCGGGACAGCAAGACGCTCTTCGGTCCCTCCAGCGAGGACGGAATCCCGGCCGTGCTGCGGGATGGCGGTAACGAGATCGCACAGTTCGAACTTCAGCAGATCGCCAGCGAGCTCTACGCCAAGGTCCGGAACTAGGAGACGGCCGTGCCCGACGCCTTGGAGATGACCCAGGTCATCCTCGTCCGCCTCGGTGAGCTTCTCCGCAAGCTGCCGCCTGAGGTCGTGACGGACCTGTACGAGGGAACGGCGACGCTCGAGATCGTGCCGAAGGGCGGGCGCCAACCCCGGAAGGCGAAGGAGCCTGTGGCGCTTCCGGCTGATCCGCAGCAGATCGAGGCCGACCTCGCGAAGATCGACGACCGTGCGGCAGCCGTACGTTATGTAAACGACTTGAAATTAACCGTGGCGCAGCTGAAAGCTCTCGCCAGCGCACTCAACATACCGGTGGGGTCCAAGGCGAAGAAGGACGACGTCATCCAGGAAATCGTCAAGTGGACAGTCGGCAAGCGCCTCCAAGCCGAGGCCATCAGCCGGCCGCCCACCCTATGACGCTGGCCCCATGAGGCGCCGCCGCGCCTCCTCCAGCACTGCGGACCAGGCCTCCCGCGGGGCGGAGTTGCGGACCTGACTGGCGATGAGCTCGGCGAGCCGGTCACGCTCCCGCGCACCGAAGTTTTCGGCCGGGACCGGCTGGGCGGTCTCGACCGGGGCCGGTTGCGACAGCGGCAGCGGGTCACCGACGCACACGACGTCGAGGTAGGCGGTCGTTCGCGTCAGGGCGACGTAGAGCATGCGATGCCCGCGAACGTGCTCCGCCACAATCCGTTCAGGCTCGACCACGACCACGGCGTCGAACTCGAGACCCTTCGCCTCCACCGGGCTCACCAGGTAAAGGCGGCTCCCTGGCTCGTGCCGTTCACCGCTGGTCCACGTCTGGCCCTGGTCCTGCAACTCCGCCTCGACCTCACGCCGGCACTGTTCGGGGCAGACGATTCCCACTAAGCGGTTGGCGGCGGCGTGCTCCAGCGCCACCGACACCGTCCGGCGGGCACGCTCGGCCATGGGGACGCGATGCACGCGGGGCTCGGCTGGGCCGTCACGAACGACGGAGGGCGGGGCGACCGTGGGCGCCGCCACGGGGAGCAGGCGCGCTGCGAAGTCGTACACCTGGCGAGGCACGCGGTAGCTGTAGGCAAGCATCTGCACATTCGCTGGTCCCGGTAGATGGGCCGTGACCGCGTCCCAACTGTCGCGCGCCCACAAACCCGTCGATTGGGCGATGTCGCCGACGACCGTCATGCTGCCTTTGGCTGAGCGCCGCGCCACGCTGCGCAACTGCATGGGCGACAGATCCTGTACTTCGTCCACGACCACGTGGCTGTAGCGCGCCTGCGTACCAACAATCAGGTCCTCCAACTCGTCAAGCAGGGCCACGTCGGCCTCGGACCACACCTCTTCGGAGAGTCGGTCCGCGCCCCGCCGGAACAGGAGGTTGGCCTCGGCTTCGGTCAGATCGGGGGAGGCCGCCGCAGCGAGCCGTCGCCGGGACCCGAGGAGTGCGTGCAGGAAAGCAGTGCTGGTCTGCTGCGGCCACAGCCGATCGAGGAGATTGGCCAGGGCAGCCGGTCGCACCGTCTGGTTGCCCGCCCGCCGGGCGACCAGGCTGACCAAGCGATCCCGGAAGGCCGTCCGCCGTTCGGCGTATGGAAGCCTCAGCGCACGCGCCTCGGCGAGGGCCGCGGCGATGTCGGTCCCGGGCACCGCAAGAAACCCGCGATCCGTGAGAAGCCGTTCCACGGGTTCGGGCTCGCCGATACGGGCCTCGAGCGCCCGGGCCAGCAGGCCAGCCATGCGCGCGTCACCCTTGAGCCGGGCGACCTCCTCGGCCTCGGTACGGCCGATGCTCACAGACGGGCCCAGTTCACGCAGACTCCGCAACTCCACGCCATCGTCGCCGAGGCCGGGTAGAACTTCGCTGATGTAGCGCAGGAACGTGGGATTGGGCCCGACGACCAGGACGCCTCCGGTCGCCATCTCCGGGCGGCGATGCAGAAGCCAGGAGACCCGGTGCAATGCGATGACGGTCTTGCCCGTGCCGGGACCACCTTCCAGGACCAGGACCTGGTCGGGGCTCTGCCGGATCACCTCGAACTGCGCCGCTCGAATCGTGGCCACGATGTCCCGCAGGGTCCCGGTCCGGGCGCGCGCCAGTTCACGGAGCAGGAACTCGTCCACCGTCTCGTCGGCGAAGCGGACGTCGGTGAAGTCGAGGATCGTGTTTTCCTCGCACTCGAAGCTGCGTCGTAGCAGCAGGCCCTGCGGATCGGCCGCACTCGCCGTGTAGTAGCGGTCCGCCGCCGGCGCCTTCCAACTGACGACCAGGATCTCCCCCTGGTCGTCGTGAATCAGGCTTCGACCGATGTACAGCTTCTCTTGGTCATCATCGATGCGACCGAAGGCGACGGCCTCGGCCTCACTCTCAGCATTCAGCTGACGGCGGACGTACTTCTTGATCAGCGCGGCGGCCCAGTGGTGGACGGCCGCCGCCGGCGCGGCCGTCAAATTAGCGTGGTGGCGTCGGCGGTGCTTGGCGGCGTTGTCGAAGTACTCCTGTTCACGCGCAATCTCGGCGCGTTTGTCCGGTATCGTCATGCGTTCGCCTCGGCGACGACTTCGTTCGGTCCGATCCGCGGGCGAGCCGTGTGTGACGTGGCCGTTCCGACTGGCGCTGCACCACGGCTCACCGATCGTCCCCCTATCCGTCCAACGCTTCCTGCTTGCTACCAGTACGGTGGTGACCAAGCAAGAGCGGGTCCCATGATCGGGTGGAATTGGTGTTGCTATAGCAGCACTGATCCCACCCGATCATGAAGCATCGGGCAGCGGGCACGCGGGTCGCCGGCACCGGCGAGGTGCCCCGCGCCAGCCGTTGCGGCGCAGCACCGCCACCACCTGCGCGGCTACTCGGCACGGAGCGCCCACCACGTCGGCGGTGCCGTACCGCAGCGTCGCCTCGCCTGCGACGACCGCGTCGTTGTCCCGGCGCATGTCCCGGAACCGCCGGTGGGGTGGATGCGCCGCGAGACCGTCGAGCTCGACCCGGGTCGCGTACCGGCCGTAGCGTACGTCGATGTAGTTCTTCCCGCCTCCGCGCGTGATGGCGAACTGGCGGTGCGCCGTGGGCAGCCCGTGAGCGACCTCGACATCGCGCCGATAGGCCATCTCCAGCACTGACCGGCAGCCGGCCGCCACGTCGCCCAGCCCCTCGGCCAGCTCGCGTCGCCAGCGCACTCGGGACCGCCGGCGCAGCACGATCGAGATTCTGTCCACAGTGGTCAGCCGAGCGTTGACGGCGCGGGCGATCCAGGCGTACGCCTCCTCGAGGCTCGTGGCGGTCTGCGTGAGATCCACGATCGTCTCCTCCACGCGGGTGCGTGGAGGCTGGCGGCCCGGGACAGCGATGCCGGCCATGCTCCGGCGCCGGTGCACGACGATACCGCGGGAGGGCGTGAGGGTCCGCGACCACGGGATGGTGACGTGAACCTCCGAGCCGGGCTGGTCGAACGAGCCGGGCCTGTCCACCGAGCAGGACTTGTCCAGCAGGCCGTGCAACTCGGCGGCCGTCTCATGGCTGAGCACGGCACCGGGGCCGGCCCAGAGTAGGACAGCCCACAGCCAGGCCGGCCGCGGTACCGGGCCGGAGAAGCCGGCGTACACCCCAGGCAGCAGGCGCTGCCAGGCGCCCGAGTCGAGCCGAGCCCGGATGCCGGCGGCCGAGACACCGGCGGCGAGCGCCTGCTGCCGGGCGACGATTCCGTCCTGCGTCGCCAGCAGTTCGTCGAGCACGGCGCCATCGTCTGGCAGGGTGACCTGGGCCCGGTAGCGGAAGTTAGAGACCTGTGGACAACCACGCCAAGATCACGTTATCGGGTGGAGTTAGTGCTGCTAGAGCGACACCGATCCCACCCGATAATGTGATCTTGAGGATGGCGGGGGAGGGGCGGCCGAGGACGCTGAGCTCAGCCGCTGTTCTCCTGGACCAGCGATCGGGCCACCAGGGCGCAGCCGTCGGCCGCCCCGGACAGGCCGGCCCACGAGCGCATCATCACGGCCAGGATCCAGTCGGCGTGGATGGCCAGGCAGTTGACGTGCCAGCCGTCCACGTACTCGGTGAAGCCGTTCTTGAAGGACAGCTCCGCGCTGAGCTCGGGCGGCAGCCCGTCGATGATCCCCCAACGGCCGCCCTGCACCTCGCCGCTGATCTGCTCGTCGACGCTGCCCCGCACCTCGGTCATGACCTGCAGTACCCACGGCGTCCACACGGGGCCGGCGGCTCGCCCGTCGGCGAGGCACTGGCCGTACCGGACCGCGTCGACCGGCGTCATCCAGGTCGACCACCACTCACCCGAGTAGATGCGGACGTCCGTGAGGCCGCAGATGTCGATGAGGCGTTGGACGACGTCGTCCTCGCCGCCCCGCACGTAATACAGGTGAGCCAGCGGGTCGTTGCTGTCGATGATGACGAGGGTCAGCTGGTCAAGGGCCTCGCTCGGCGGGGTCTGCCCGTTCTCGGCCATCCGGCGCAGGTAGTCGGAGACGATCCACGGCTTGATCATTGACTCGACGGTGTTGCCCTCGCTGGCCGCGTTCGGCGAGCCGGTGATCGTCCCGGTGTGCCGATCGAGCAACGCCCATCCGTAATAGCTGGTACTCGGGATCGTCAGGGCGGCCGGGTCAGCCGGCGGTACGAGCCGGTACGCCGGCTTCTTGGCGATGACTTCCGGGGTCTCGGAGGGGACTGCCGGGGACTCGGAGGGGACCCCCTGCAGGGTCCGGACGTCCTCTGCTGTCCCGCAACCGGCCAGGACAACGGTCAGGCTCGCGATGATCACTGCCAGTGACCGGACAACCAC
>JADGGF010000002.1 GCA_019690055.1 Micromonosporaceae bacterium | reverse complement strand
TGCCGTACTACTTCTACCAACCCGAGGTCTTCCGCTACCTCGAGGTGGCCGAGCTCGTGGGCGCTCCGGCGATCACGCACCGGCCCCGGTTCCCGCTCGTCGCCGCTGACCGCCAGGAAGCCGACCGGGTGGTCCCGCCCGGCCCGGCTCCCCGGGTCGTCATCCATCCCGGGGCGACCGATCCGCGCCGGCGCTGGCCCGTCGAGCGTTTCGTGGTGGTGGCCCGGGTGCTGGCCGAGCGCGGCCTGGACGTCGTGGTCACCGGGACGCCGGCCGAGCGCGACCTCGTTCGCCGCGTCTGCGCCGGCGCGGGACCCGGCATCCGCGCGGTCGTCGGCGAGCTGACCGTGGGTGGGCTCGCGGCGCTGCTCGCGCACTCCGCCGTGGTCCTGGCCAACGACACCGGTCCGCTGCACCTGGCCAGCGCCGTTGGTACACCGGCCGTGGGGCTGTTCTGGGTCGGCAACGTCATCAACTTCGCCCGGCCCGAACGGGCCCGGTACCGGCCGCTGATCTCGTGGCGGATCCACTGTCCCCGGTGCGGCCTGGACTGCACCCGCGACCTGTACCCCGAGCGGGGCGGTGGCACCGGCTGCGAGCACGACGACTCCTTTGTGGACGACATCCCGGTCGCGGAGGTCATCGCCGAGGTGGACCAGCTCCTCGGGGCGGGTCGATGATCACCGAGGTCGTCGCCGGGCGCCCGCTGCCGTTGGGCGATCCAGTCAGCTTTTCCGAGGCCAGGCCGGTGGACGTGCTGATCCCGACCCGCAACCGGCCGGCCGAGCTGGCGGCCACACTGGCCGGGCTGGCCGCCCAGACCGACGCCCCGCCCTTCGGGGTCATGGTCAGCGACCAGTCCGATCACGATCCGGCCTGGCGTCACCCGGCCGTGGCCTCGATGGTCCGGGTCCTGCGCCACCAAGGCCGGCCCGTGCTGCTGCGGCGCAACCTCCCGCGGCGCGGCATCGCGCACCAGCGCGCGTTCCTGCTCGCTCACTCGGCCGCCCGGTACGTGCTCACCCTCGACGACGACGTCTGGTTGGCTCCGGGCAGTCTCGCCCGGCTGTACCGGGCGATCGGCGAGCTGCGCTGCGGGTTTGTCGGCAACGCCGTCCACGGTCTGTCCTATCTGGACGACGTACGGCCGGACCAGCAGAGCGTGTTCGAGCCGTGGGACGGTCCGGTCGTCCCGGAGGACGTCGGTCCCGACGACCACCGGTGGCTCCGCCATTACGTGCACAGTGCGGCGAACCTTCAGCACGTGACGCAGCGGCTCGGCCTGGCCCCCGGGGAGTGGCGGGCGTACAAGGTGGCCTGGATCGGCGCCTGCGTGCTCTACGACCGCGAGAAGCTCCTCGCCTGCGGTGGGTTCGACTTCTGGGCGGACTTCCCGCCCAACCACGCTGGCGAGGATGTCGCCGCCCAGCTCGCCGTCATGCGGCGCTTCGGCGGGGCCGGCATCGTGCCCAGCGGGGCGTACCACTTGGAGACACCGACGACGATCGTCGATCGAAGCGTTCAGTGCTACCCGGCCAGACGGCCGGTCGGTGAAGGAGTGCGCGAATGAACGAGCAGCCCACGGTCGTCGGCATCAACCGGACGCAGGACGGCTCGATCGCCGTCCTGTCTGGACGGTCACTCGCGTACAGCGTGCAGAAGGAGCGGTTCAGCCGGCGCAAGCACCACTGGGGGCGGTTGGGGGACCTGCCCAAGCACTACCTGCCCCACCTGCCGCAACTGTCCGGGCCGATCGACCTCGTGGTCGAGGGGTTCTCGTCGGACGCCGAGCTGGAGAACCTCGAGGCCTACCGATCGGAGTTGGCCGAGAACCTCGACGTTGCTCGGGCCGCGCTGGTGTCGCACCACCTCAGCCACCTCTACAGCGCGTTCTACCCCTCACCGTTCGACCGGGCGGCCGGGCTGGTCATCGATGCGCAGGGCAGCCGGGTCGCCGACTTCACCGAGCGCGTCCGGCTTCCCGCCGCCACGACCGGCGACCGGCTGGAGGTCAGCTCCTTCTACCGCTGTGAACGGGGTCGCGTCGAGTGCATCGCCAAGCAGCTGTGGCACGGCGACTGGCTCGAGCCGGTCGGGCTTGGCTGCTTCTACATGCTGCTGACCCGACGGTTGTGGCCGACCGGTGACGGCAACGAGGGCAAGGTCATGGGGCTGGCGCCGTTCGGCGATCCGGACGCCGACGGTCTGCCCGAGCTGGAGGTGCGGGGCCACGAGGTGTTCATCCCGGACGCGTGGCTGCGCCAGCTCGAGCAGGCCGACCGGTACCGGTACTTCATCGACGGCACCGGCTCGTTCGCCGACTGCGCCAACCTGGCCGCCGCCGGGCAGCGCGCGTTCGAGAACGCCGTGCTGCAACTGGTCGCCTGGCTGCACGAGCAGACCGGCGAGGAGAACCTCGTCTTCGCGGGCGGCACCGCCCTGAACTGCACCGCCAATGGGCGCATCATCCGTGAGTCGGCGTTCCGGCGGGTCTTCATCCCGCCCAGCCCGCACGACGGTGGCACCGCGTTGGGCTGCGCCATCTACGGCCTGGTGGACCTGCTGGGCCAGCCCTGCGAGTTCCGGTGGGAGAACGACTTTCTCGGCCCGGACCCCGACCCGGCCCAGGTCGAGGCGGCCGTACGGCACCTGCCGGACGGGCTGTCCGTGCAGCGCCCGGACGATCTCGTGGCGGCCATGGTCGACCTGCTGGCCGATGCCCGGACCGTCGGGCTGTGCCAGGGGCGCAGCGAGTCGGGTCCGCGGGCGCTCGGCAACCGCAGCATCATCGCCGATCCGCGCGTGCCCGAGATGCGCGACTACATCAACTTCGAGGTGAAGGGGCGCGAGTGGTTCCGGCCCCTGGCGCCGCTCGTGCTCGCCGACCAGGCCGAGCGCATCTTCGCCGTCGACCGGCCGGCACCGTTCATGCAGTACGCCGCCGACGTCCGGCCGGAGTACCGCGCCCAGTTGCCCGGCATCACACACATCGACAACAGTGCCCGGCTGCAGACCGTCGAGCCGGTCAACACCCCGTTCCTGCATCAGCTGCTGACCGCCTGGCAGGACCGGACCGGGTCGCCCGTGCTCATCAACACCTCGCTCAACGGCCCGGGCGACCCGCTGGTGGAGACCCCGGAGCAGGCTGTCGAGACCCTGTACCGGACGGGCCTGCACGCCCTGGTGCTGCCGCCGTACCTCATCACCAAGCGCGACGAGCCGCCGGTGCCCGGCCGGACCTGGTCCCCGCCAATGGAGACGTACTGATAGAACTACTGGTTGACGTCACTCGGTGAGCCGGTCCAGCACGTTGCGGGTGATCTGGTCCACCACGGGGGTGGTGCCGGCGCTCAACACCCGGGCCCAGTCGGTGGTCGCCGCGGTGAACACTGTGGACGGTCGCCCGGCGCCCCGTTGCGCCGGGTTCCGTTGCTCTGGGCCCCGTCGCTCGATCAGCCCCATGGTCGCGGCCGCGTTGCCGTAGCCCCAGCCACTGGGCCGGGTGTCGCCCACGGCCAGGATCGTGAAGTCCTCGGGCGTCCCGTCGGCCCCGGTCGGGCGCACGGGGCGACCGGCCGTGAGGTCGGCGCGGTCGAACTCGGCCCCGTCGCACTCGTACCCGATGAGGTACTCGTCGGCGCCGGCCCCGAACTGGTCCCCATTGGACAGTCCGGTGTGTCGGTAGAGCCAGTGGTCGTCGTGCTGCACTCGGTACCCGACCGGGATGGGGTGCTCGTCGCGGTCGCGCTCGCCGCCGTTGCGGAAGCTGACGCCGATCGACGTGTTCTCGGGTCGGCCGGCCTCGTGCCAGTACTGCACCCGCGAGAAGGTGACGTCGTCGTGGAAGACGACGCGCCACCAGCAGGTGTTCCCCCCGAAGAAGGCCGCGTTGCCGCCGGAGTCCACGTACGCGTCGAGCGCCGCGCGCATCTCGTCGCTCCAGTACTCGTCGTGACCCACGCTGACCATCAACCGGTAGGGAGCCAGTTGGGCCAGGCCGTCGCGGTGCAGGTCGACGTCGGTGCAATAGTCCGCGTGGTAGCCGGCCCGCTCCAGCCAGGCCACGAACCGCGCGTCCCAGTGCTGGAACGTCTGGCGGGGCGTCGGATCGAACGGGTCCGGGTTGAGGTCGATGTCGTACGGCGTACCGCCCGTTCCACCGCCCGGCCGGTGCAGGCTCACCCCGGGCGAGATCGGGCACGGCACGTCGTCGGCGTCCGGGGTGTTGTAGAGGCACCAGTGCCCGGCCCCGGCCGTCCGGTCGTAGTGCGGGCCATCGACCACGTTGTAGGCGTGGTAGGTGAGCAGCGGGACCTTGTAGAGGATCGGGGCGGTCGGCGCCTGGGCCGGCGCGCGCACCACGAACAGCGCTCGCCCCTGCCGGGCGTCCACTGTGGTCGGACGGGGGGCTGGCTCGTCACCCTCGATGAGCACCGCCACGTACACCCCAGACCGCCAGTCCGGGGGCACCACGAAGCGGTACGCCGACCAGGCCGGCAGCTCGTGCCCGTACAGGTCGACGCCCGGCTGCCCCCAGTCCTGGAACGGCAGGTGCAGCGGCGCGTCCCGGCCGGCCAGCGGTCCGGTGCCGCCGCACAGCGCCAGCTCGGCCCCGTAGCGGTAGAACTCGACTCGGAACTGCGGTGCGTCGGTGGCGACCCGCAGCGTGAACGCTTCCCCCGGCCGCGGGCTCGGCTGCTCGACGTATCCCCGGATCACCATGGCCCTCCTGGACTCGCTACCCGGGGTACCCGCCGATCATGCCCGTGCAGTTTCTGCTGGCGGTGCTGCTTGCCGCGATTGCGCTGACGCGCCGCTGAACCAGGTGCGGTCGAGGAAGTCCGCGATCAGCGGGGCGATCTCGCCCAGGTGCGTCTCCAGCGCGAAGTGGCCGGTGTCGAACAGGTGCAGCTCGGCGTCGGGGAGATCGCGCAGATAGGCGCGGGCGCCCGGCTCGGGGAAGAACGGGTCCCCGACGCCCCAGACGATGAGCGTTGGCGGGGTGTGCGTGCGCAGCCAGCGCTGCCACCGGTCGTACCGATCGACGTTGGAGCGGTAGTCGAAAGCCAGCGCGATCTGGGCCTCCGTGCGGCCGGGGAGGTCCAGGTAGTGCTGGTCGAGCAACCAGCCGTCCGGGGCGACGAGCGCCGGGTCGGGCACCCCGGCCTCGTACTGCATGCGGGTGCCGTCGAGCGTGAGCAGCGCGCGGACCTCGTCGAGCGCGCCCGGCGTCTCCGGGCGCAGCGCGATGAAGTCGCGGGCGGCGTCGGACAACCCCTCCGCGTAGGCATTGCCGTTCTGCACGACGAGACCCGCGATCCACTCCGGATGCCGCTCGGCGATGCGGAACCCGACCGGCGCGCCGAAGTCGAACACGTACATGACGAACCGGGTCAGGTCGAGCATGCGCACGAAGCCCTCGACGACGTCGGCGAGCCGGTCGAACGTGTAGGCGAAGTCCGGGGGCGCCTCGGTCCGGCCGAAGCCCGGGTAGTCCGGAGCGATGAGCCGGTAGCGGGACCCGAGCACGTCGATGAGCCGCCGGAACTGGTGCGACCCGGACGGGAACCCGTGCAGGAGCAGCAGCACCGGCGCGTCGGGCCGGTCGGGCACGGACTCGCGGAAGAAGACGCGAACGTCTCCGACGTCGATGTGGCGGTGGACGGTGCGGGCGATCACGGCTAACTCCTTCTCTCGGTGAGGTCGCATTAGACATACCAGCGTGGTGCTAACGCGTCAACACGGTTGAGTAGCATTAGCCCCGTGACCGACCCGTTCCCGCTGACCGGCGAGCCGCTCGCGCTGGACCTGGTCAACACCCGCACCGCGGCGGGAGATCTGCTGACCGGCCCCGACCGGCTGGCGGACTGGCTCGCCGTGCAAGCGGAGCGGTTCGCCGAGGCGGCCGAGCTGCGTGCGGCGGGTCTGGACAAGGAGTCGCTGCGGATCGTGCGCGAGGTCCGGGACCACACCGCGCGTGCTCTCGATCGGCTGCGCGCCGGCGAGCCGCCGGTGGCGGAGGACCTGGCCGTCCTCGTCCGAGTCCAGCGCGTCGCGCCCGCCGTGCTGGAGCCCGTGTGGGATGGCGCTCGCGTCGCCGTGATCCGCCGCCGTACGGGCTCGCTCGGGGCCCGCTTGGGTGCGTGGCTCGCGGAGGCGTGCGCGGAGTTTCTCGCCGATCCCGCGGTCGCCCGGGTGCGACAGTGCGCGGCCGACGACTGCGTCCTGCTTTTCCTGCCCGCCCATCCCCGGCGGATCTGGTGCTCGCCGGCGCGGTGCGGCAACCGGGTTCGGGTCGCCCGGCACTACCGGCGGCACCGGGCGGGATGAGCACCGAGGGACAGGTGCGGCCGCAGGGGCGTGGCTACCGCCCTGATGCGGGCGGCCGAGGCGTGGCTGGCGGACCGATTCGACCTGCCCCGCGTGATTAGCCTCGGAGTGGAGACCGACAACGCCCCCGCCATCGCCTCACTGTTCAGGAAGGACGCCCTCTTGACGCCCAATGACCAGGAAGGACGCCTTCCTGCGCCGAGGCCGGCCGTCGTGCTGGCCCTACCGTTTCAGGGGCGCTGGCTGGCCCAGATGAGTCCGGCCCGCCGGATCCCCAGCCACGGGACGCACCTGTTCGCCACGACCTACGCCATCGACTTCGTGGCTGTGCACGGGCGGCGGACGGCCAGCGCCGTGGACTGGCGCACCCTGTTCTCGGTGGAGCCGCCGGAGCGCTTCGTGGGCTACGGCCAGCCCATCCTCGCGCCCGCGCCCGGCCGGGTCGCGGCGGTGCACGATGGCGAGCCCGACCACGAGGCCCGCCGGTCTCCGTTCGCCCTGATCCCGTACGCGCTGAGCCAGGCCGGGCGCGTGCGCCAAGGGCCGGGCGCCATCGCGGGCAACCATGTGATCCTTGAGCTCGACGGCGGGGTGTACGTCCTGCTCGCCCACCTGCGGGCCGGCTCCATCCGGGTGGCGGTGGGGGACCCGGTCGTCGCCGGCCAAACGCTCGGCGCCTGCGGAAACTCGGGCAACTCGACGCAGCCGCACCTGCACATCCAGGCCATGGACTCCGTCGATCCTTACCGCGCTCGCGGGGTACCGCTGGCCTTTCGCTCGTACCGCCTGTGGTCGCGCGGAGCCGCCCAGCCGCACCTGGTCGAGGAGGGCATCCCCGACAACGGTGAGATTGTCGAACCGCTCGCGGGGTGATGTCAGAGCTGGTTTGGCTTGGTGGGCCGGCCGCTCAGGGCGTCGCGGACTCGGTCGACCAGGCCGATGCCCGGCGTGAGGATCTGGTTCATCGGTGGGGTTCGCGGATCGTGCGGGTGCGGTCGGGTCGGCGCCGTCCGCTTGGCCATCATGGCCTGGCCGGCGAGGAAACGCAGCTGCGCCGGCGGACAGTGCTGCCGTAGCCGTGGGAACAGCGCCCGTTCGGTCGTCTCGATGTGGCGGTGCACGGCGTCAGTCAGGCTTCGCATCAGCCCGGCGCGGTCTGTATCGATATGTGACGTTTTCTCGATGTGCTGCGCCAGTCGCTCGGTCTGGGCGCTGGCGGCTAGGGCCTCGTTGGCCAGCGGGACGCCGTCGGGCACGGTCTCGCGCACGGCCGGGTAGAGGTAGTCCTCCTCGACCACGAGGTGTCGGGACAGCTCGGCGATGGTGACCGTGAGCGGGTCCTGATCGTCCCCGTCGGGGGTGGTGAGGGTGCTGACCAGGGTCCGCAGCTCGTCGTGGTCGGCCACCAGGACGTCCACCAGATCCGGTTCGTCTGCCATGATCGCTCCCCCCGTGCTGGCCGTGATCCCAGCCTAGGCTCGGCCGGCGACCAACGCCCCCTATTCCCGTTGATCTAGGGCGTAGCGTGGTGAGTTGATCTTCAACCACCACTCTTTGCCCTAGATCAACGGCTCGGACGGGTTTGCTCTAGATCAACGGCTCGGACGGGCGTTCAGGCGCCGGTGACCGAGGACGGCAGGTCCTCGTCGCGGGCCCAGTCGGGTCGGTTCTCCCAGGCGTAGCGGTAGTAGTCGGCGAACCGCAGTCGGGAGGCGGCGGCCTCGTCGACGATGACCGTCACCTCGGGGTGCAGTTGGATCGCCGAGGCGGGCAGGGACGCGGTGACCGGGCCCTCGACGGCCGCGGCCAGCGCCTCGGCCTTCGCCTCGCCCCAGGCCAGCAGCAGCAGCTCGCGGGCGCGCAGGATCGTGCCGAGTCCCTGCGTGATGCAGTGCCGGGGCACCTCGTCGAGCGAGGCGAAGAAGCGGGCGTTGTCGCGCCGCGTCTGTTCGGTCAGCGTCTTGACGCGGGTGAGCGAGGCGAGCGACGAGCCGGGTTCGTTGAAGCCGATGTGGCCGGTGCGACCGATGCCGAGCACCTGCAGGTCGACCCCGCCCGCGGCCCGGATCGCCTCTTCGTAGCGCTGCCCGGCGGTGGCGATGTCGCCGCCGTCGTCCCCGGGCACGTGGACGAGGTCCGGCGAGAGGCCCAGCGGCTTCACGACCGTCCGCATGAGGACCTCGCGATAGCTCTCCGGGTGCCCGGCCGGCAGGCCCACGTACTCGTCCAGCGCGAAACCACGCACCCGCGACAGGTCCAGTCCGTACTCGGCCAGCGCGGCCCAGGTCGACAGCGGGGTCGCACCAGTGGCCAGCCCCAGCACGGCGTCGGGTTTGGCGGTGACGAGACGGGCGATGCGGGCGGCGGCGAGCCGACCGCCGGCCCGCTCGTCGGGAACGATGACGACCTCGGCCACGCTACCGCCGCCCCACCGCGTACCCGGGGACCCCGATGAACGCGGCGCCGACCGCGGCCACCGGCACGCCGCGCGGCACGAGCCGTACGCGCGGTGAGAGGTTCTGGCTCGCCAGGAACCGGCTGGTGCTCGCCTGCGCGTCCAACGCCTCGCGCAGCGCGTCCAGCAGCCGCTGGCCGAGGTTGCTGATGCCGCCGCCGATCACGACGAGATCGACGTCCATCGTGAGGACGAGGATGCGCACCGCGGAGGCGACCGAGGCCATGAAGCTCCGGCGGACCTTCACCGCCGCGTCGTCACCGCCGTCGGCCGCGTCGAAGAGCGCCCGTACGGGTTGCGGATCATCGGTCGGCCACATCCGGGTCAGCGCCGATCCGGAGGCGTAGAGCTCGAGGCACCCCCGTTGACCGCACGGGCAGGCGGGGCCCTCGGCGATCGGGATGTGGCCGATCTCGCCGGCCACGCCCCGCGCCCCGCGCCACAGCTCGCCGCCGAGGACGAACCCGGCGGCCAGCCCGGTGCCGAGATTGAGGTAGGCCATTGAGTGGATCTCCTCCGAGCCGTCGGGCGCGGCCGGTTCGCGCAGCGCATGGTAGGCCCCGAGCGCGGCCGCCTTGACGTCGTTCTCCACGCGTACGGCCAGGCCGGTGCGGGCCGCCACGAGGGTAGCGAGGTCGAGGTCCTCGACGCCGAGGTTCACCGCGTGCGACACCCGGCCGGTGACCGGGTCGACCGTGCCGGGGATGCCGATGCCGACGGAGGTGAAGCCGGTGCCGTCCACCCGGGCTGCGGCGGCGATGCCCTCGATGGCGGCCCCGATCGTGGCAAGCACCCCCTCTTCGCCGGGCGCGGTGGGCAGCCGCACTTCGTGGGCGACCGCCCCGGCCGGGTCGATCAGGACCGCCGCCGTCTTGGTGGCGCCGACGTCGATGCCGAGCCGCAAGCCACCCGTCACGTCCGCGAGCCTCATCGCGCGTGCCCCAGACCGTGCGCGATGAGCCATTGATGAAGCGCCAGGCCGACCGCGCGGGATGCGCCGAACGTCGCCACGTCCGCGTACGCCCGGTCCGGAGCGGGCCAGCCCATGTCGACCACCAGGGTGGGTCCGGCGGCGCGGGCTTTATCGATCATGTCACATACCGATGGGTAGCGATGGTTGTCCTTGCCGACCAGGACCAGCGGGCCCGACGGTACCGGGTCGCCGGGGTGGACCCGGTCGACGGCCACGCCGGCGGCGGCGAGCCCCCACGGGATCGTGCCGACCGCCATGTTGGCCGTCGTCTCGATCTGCACGACGCGGGCGCCCGCGGGGGGCACCGCCCCCGGACGCACGTCGAAGGCCTCGGCGATCCGGTCGGCGTCGGGCAGGCGGCCAGCGTCTGGCAGGCCGCCAGCGTCGGCCCGGACCGCCGGCCCCGTGCGTACCGCGCTCAGGCCGGCCACCCGAGCCGCGGCCTCGCGCAACCGCTCAGCCGGCAGCGCACCGGACTCCACGGCGGCGACGATCGCTGATTCGATCGCGGCCAGTTGCGCGTCCGTGTTTCGAGTGCCGAGGCAGAGCAGGTCGACCCCGGCCGCCAACGCCCGCACGGCCGCGGCCGGGATGCCGATGGCACCGCTCGCGCCGCGCATGTCGAGCGCGTCGGAGACGATGACCCCGGAAAAGCCCAGCTCGTCGCGGAGCAGGCCCTGCAGGACCGGGGCCGAGAATGTCGCCGGTCCCGTCGGGTCCACCGGTCGCACCACGATGTGCGAGGTCATGACCGTACGGGCTCCCGCCGCGATCGCCGCCGCGAACGGCACGAGCTCGCGGGACCGCAACAGATCGGGGTCGATGTCGAGCACGGGCAGGTCGTGGTGCGAGTCGATCGCGACGTCGCCGTGTCCGGGGAAGTGCTTGACCGAGGTTGCCACCCCGGCCTGTTCGTGGGCCGCGGTCCAAGCGGCCACGTGCCGGGCGGCCAGCTCGGCGGAGGCGCCGAAGCTGCGCACGCCGATGACCGGGTTGAGCGGGTTGGAGTTGACGTCGGCCACGGGCGCGAAGTTGAGCGTCACTCCGCCGGCGGCGAGCCGCGTGGCGACCGCGCGCGCCACGGCGGCGGTGAGCGCGGGGTCGTCGAGCCGGCCCAGCACCGCGTTGCCGGGGTAGGGCGAGCCCGTGGCGGCGGCCAAGCGCGTGACGTCGCCGCCCTCTTCGTCGATCGCCACGACGGCGGTCGGGTTCTCCGCCCGGATCTGGCCGGTCAGCTCGGCCAGCCGGGCGTCGCTGTCGCCGGCGGCCGCCGACCGGGCGTCGCTGTCCTCGCCGCCGTCCGTCGGCCGCATGGCTGAGTCATCGACGATGTTTTCTGCGAACAGGCACACCCCGGCCAGGCCCGACGCCAGGCGCGCCCGCAACCAGTCGGGCAGCGTGGTGCCGCGGAATCCCGGCAGGAGGACGGCTGCCGCAAGACGTCGGTACTCCGTTATTTGGTGGGTCAACCCTTCACCGCCCCCGCAACGAGGCCGCTGGTCATGCGGCTCTGCACGATGAGGAAGAAGATGATGACCGGGATCGCGACCAGGGTGGAGCCCGCCATGATGACCGCCCAGTCCGTCTCCTTGGTCGCCTGGACGAAGGCGCGCAGCCACACCGGCAGCGGCCGTTGGTCGGCGCGGTTCATGATGATGAGTGCGAATGTGAATTCGTTCCAAGCTTGGATGAAGGCGAAGACACCGGTGGCGGCCAGGCCCGGGGCCAGCAGCGGGAAGGTGACGCGCCAGAAGGCGCCCATGCGGCTGCAGCCGTCCACCATGGCCGCCTCCTCGAGCTCCGCCGGCACGCCGTTGACGAAGCCGCGCAGCGTCCAGATCGTGAACGGCAGGACGGCGGCGATGTAGACCAGCGTCAGGCCGGCCGTGGTGTTGACCAGGTTCCATCCGTCCAGGACCCGGAAGGTGGAGATCATCATGGCTTCAGCCGGGATCATCTGGATGGCCAGCACACCGACGATGAGCATGCGCCGGCTGCGGAACTGGAACCGGCTCAGGGCGAGCGCTGCCAGGAAGGCGAACAGCAGCGCGAAGACCACGGTGCTCAGGGTCACGATGAGCGAGATGCGCAGTGCGGGGAGGAAGTCGATGGATCGGGTGCCCGGCGTGAGGACCGTGACGTAGTTGTCCAGCGTGAACTCGTCCGGCCACAGGTGCGGCGTCGAGGAGCGCACGGCCGCGCCCGGCAGCAGGGACGAGTTGACCATCCAGTACACCGGGAAGACGGAGGCGACGAAGACCACGAGCGCGCAGATCGTCCGGATCGTGCCCCCGAGGGTCACCCGACGCTGACGCCGCCGGCCGACCGGCTGGCCCGATCCGACCCGTGTCGGCGCGGCCGTAGGGCGCCCCGCTCGCGGTGGAGCCTGCGTGCTCATATGCCCTCCTCGCGCAGGACGCTGCGGATGTAGTAGCCGGACATGGCGAGCATGATGATGACGAGCAACACGGCGATCGCGCCGCCAGCGCCCATGTCACCGCTCACCACGGAGGTGACGTAGATGTATACGCCGATGGTATTGGTCTGTTCGGCGATGCCGCCGATGGCCTGGAGCGTGTAGATCTGGGTGAAGACCCGCATGTCCCAGATGATCTGGAGCACCAGCAGGACCACGAGCACCGCGCGAATGTGCGGCACGACGATCTGGCGGAACCGCTGCCAGCTCGAAGCCCCGTCGATGCTCGCCGCCTCGAGCACCTCCCGGGGCACCTGGGTCAGCGCCGCATAGGTGGTGAAGGCGACGAAGGGCACCGACTGCCAGGTGATGACGACCGTGGCCACGAAGTAGAAGCTGACCCAGTTGTTGAGCCAGGAGTGACCCATGAAGTCGGCGCCCGTGAACTGGGTGATCAGGTAGTTGATGAGGCCACGACGCGTGTCGAAGAGCCAGCCCCAGATGGTGGTGGCCGTCAAGGCGGGCATGGCCCAGGCGAGCAGCAGGCCGACCGAGACGAGCAGCCGTAGCCCGCGCCCGAGGCGGGTCATGAGCACGGCGACCGCGACGCCCAGCCCCATGGTCGCCACCACGCAGGCCGCGCACAGCAGCAGGCTGCGCCCGAGGACCACCCAGAACTCGGTGTCGGTCAGGACCTCGACGTAGTTGTCGAACCCGACGAACTCCGGGGGCGCGCCGAAGATCTGGGCACGACCGTACTTCTGGAACGACATCACGACGAGCTGCACCAGCGGCCAGCCCGTGATGACGGCGACGACCGCGAGCGCGGGTCCGAGCAGGAGCCACGGACCGCGGAGGAACGCGGATGCAGCGAGGCGTCGCCGCGGCGAGGTGATCGGGGAGCGTCCCGGCGGGCTCACCAGTTCGCCGAGCTCGCGGGCCCGCGCGGCACGCACGGCTGAGGACATGGCGGCCCTCCGGACTCACGTAGGCGGGTGGACAGGGTGACGGGTGGACAGGTGCGCGGTGGATAGGGTGAGAGGGTGCCCCGGAACGCTGTCCTAGGGCGATGGGCACAACGAGGGCGGGGGTGATCCGGCCGGAGCCGGCACCGCGGCCCGCACCGCGGTGCCGACCGGGCCAGGGGGAGTATCCCTCGCTCGGGCCGGCGCGGAGAGTACCCGCGCCGGCCACCTCGTTGTGGCTTTCCGGCGAGCGAGGCCTCAGATGCCCAGCTGAGCGAGGCCTCAGACGTCACTGCGCGAAGCGCTCAGACATCGTTGAGAATCTCTTCGATCTTCTCGTCCGCCGCCTTGGCCAGCGCCTCGACGTCGCCGCCGTTGGCGATCTGGACGAACAGGTCCTGCAGGACCCGGGACTCCTCGACGTCGATCCACTTGGGCGAGGCCGGCGTGAGCTTGGCGTTGACGGCCGCGTCCGCGATCAGCTTGGCCAGCTCCGGCGTGGCCGCCGCGACCTCATTGGAGAGCGAGGTGAGCGCCGGCACGAGGCCGTTCTTCGCCAGGATCCGCTGGTACTCCTCGCTCAGGATGATCTTCAGGGCCTTCTTCGCCTGCTCCGGGTGCTTGGAGTTCTTGGAGATCGCGATGTTCGAGCCGCCCGCGAAGACCTTGGCCACCCCGCCGTTCTTGCCCGGCAGGTTGAAGTAGCCGAACTCCTCGGGCTTGAGGCCGTTGGGGTTCTTGTCGGCGTCGTAGAGGATCGACCAGTAGGCCCAGCTCGGCACGGACACGGCCGCGGCCCGCTTCTCGTAGAACGGAACCCACTCGTCGGTCTCGTTGCCGTTCTTGTCCGCCACGGTCACGTTCGAGGTGATCGCCGCGACCTGCCGCAGGCCCGCGAGCGACCCGGGGCTGGACAGCTGCGCGTCCCAGCGACCGTCCTTGAAGACCGCGATCTCGCCGCCGTTCTCCCAGATGAACGGCAGTGCGTCGTACCAGTCCTGGCCGGCCCAGTAGACGCCGTCCCGGTCGGCGGCCTGGAGCTTCGCCGCGTTCGCGACGTACTCGTCGAGCGTCTTCGGCACCTCGACGCCGGCGTCGGCGTACATCTGCTTGTTGTAGAAGACCAGGCGGGCCCCCGAGTAGTACGGCGCCGCGTAGAACCGGCCCTCGTACGAGCCGATCTCGACGAAACCGGGCAGCAGGCCCTGGGTCGGGAAGTCGTCGGTCAGGTCCAGGAACGCCCCGGCCGACGTGAAGCCCGGGGCCTGGGTGTTACCGACCTCGACGATGTCCGGGCTGTCCGAGCTCGACAGCGCGGTGGTCAGCTTGTCGACCAAGCCGGTCCACTGCTGTTCCTCGATGGTCAGCGTCCAGCCGGGGTTCTGCGCCTCGAAGGTCTGCTTGAGGTAGTCGCGCGCCTCCTGGGGCGTGTCGGTGCCGTTGAGCCAGACCCGGATGGTGCCGGTCTCCGCTTCCTCCTCGGCCGGGGTACTGCCACACCCGGCGAGGATCAGGGCGGTCGCGGCGATACCCGCCACGACTCCGATCTTTCGCATAACTGGTTACCTTTCCTAGGGCGATGGTGGCCGCGAGTTGCGGACACCCCGTGGTGCTGTGCGGTGGAGCGGGTCAGGCGACCCCAAGCCGGCCGGAGAGGACCATGGCGGCGGCGCCGCGCAGCACGATGTCCTTCCCCAGAGCCGACATCCGCAGCGTGAGGTCACCGTGGAGCTCGTCCAGGGTGCGGCTGCGGAGCGTGGCGACGGCCGAGGCGAGCAGTCGGCCGTCGAGTAGGTGCGCGGGGCCGCTGAGCACGACCTCCGCGAGGTTGAGGGCGGCCACGACCGGGGCGAGGGCGATGCCCAGCCGCCGGCCCGCCTCGTCCAGGACGGCGTCGCGGGCGGCCGGGTCGGCGGCGATCGCCGCCTCCAGGCGCGGCGCGGCGAGCCAGGTCTCCAGGCAGCCGTGCTTGCCGCAGGCGCACTCCGAGCCGCCGTCGGTGCCGACCACGACATGACCGATCTCGCCGGCCGCCGAGCCGCTACCCACGATGAGGCGCCCATCGATGATGAGCCCGGCGCCGACACCATGACCGACGGTCACGACCATGAGGTCGCCCCGCTCCCCGTGACCGCGCGGCTCGCCCCCGGACGGTTGGGCTCCCGACTCGCGTCCGGCGCGGGGCCGCGGGTCGCCGAAGGTCAGCTCGGCGAGGGTGGCGGCGTTGGCGTCGTTGGCAACGAAGACGGGTAGCCCGGTCGCCTCGGCGAGTCCGTCCCGCAGCGCGACGTTGGTCCAGCCCAGGTTCGGGGCGGTGAGGACCACGCCGTCGCGGTCGACGATGCCGGGCGAGCCGACGCCGACGCCGAGGACGGGTGTCCGCGCCGCCGCGACCAACTGCCGGGCCAGGTCCACCACGCACTCGAGCGCCTCCGGGCCGGTCGCGTCGTGCAGCAGGACCTCCCGGTGCTCGATCACGCCGCCGTCGAGGTCGAGCAGCGCACCGAGAAAGCTCTGCGCGCCGGACAGGTCGAGGCCGATGATGCAGTGCCCGGTGCGGTTGATGCCGAGCAGCGTGGCGGGCTTGCCGGGTCGGGCCTCGTCACGTTGGCCGAGCTCCACGACCAGCCCGGCCGCGATGAGGTCCGCCACCAGGTCGCTGATCGTGACCCGGGTCAGCCCGGTCGCCCGGGCAAGGTCCGCCCGACTGAGCTCGCCGTTGCGGTACAGCGTCTGCAGGACCAACGACCGGTTGTGACCCCGCGCGTGCTCGGGGAGCGACTTCGCGCTGGGCCGGAGCGCCCGGGTCGCGGAGTAGCCGGGTGGCGTCTCCATCGCGGTCATGCGTTGGTTAGTACACCAAACAAACAAACTGGTCCAGTACTTGGTTAGGACCCTTTACTAATCCGTTATCAATGGGCCGAGCGGGCATCCTCGATCCGTGGCCGGGTGTGCCGGCCATCCGATCGAGCAGCATGGAGCTGACCGTCGTGGATGTCGTGAGGTGGGGGCGGCCTCGACCGGGGTGCGAGCGGGGCGACCGGGACGAGATCAGGTCTGGTCGCGGGGGCACCACCAGGTGGTCCGGCCGCCCACGGTGCCGCTCACCATCGGGGTGCCGCAGCGCGGGCAGGTGGCGCCCTTTGTCCGGAACGGGACCACGGGCAGCGTGTGCACCCCGCCCTCGCGGAGCGCGGCCGCCACCGCCGCGACCACGGCCTGATGAAGACGATCGATCTCCTCCGGCGTCAGGTCGTCCACGGGGCGGGAGGGCCGGATGCCGGCCTGCCAGAGGGCCTCATCGGCGAGGAGGTTCCCAACCCCGGCCAGCGCCTCCTGGTCGAGGAGGCGCGCCTTCACCGGCGCGGTGCCCCGGGCCAGCGCGGCCCGGAACTGATCCGGCGGGATGTCGAGCGCGTCCGGTCCCAGCGCCTCGACCGGAGGATCGAGGCGGATCCGGCCGAGCCGACGCGGATCGACGAGCATCAGAAAACTGCCATCGGCGAAGGTGAGCGTGAACCGGGCGAATCGATGGTCGCCGGGCTTCCGGCCCCGCTCCCAGTAGTCGCCACCGTCGATTTCCCGCCCGCGACCGTCACCGAAGACGATCTTCCCGGACATGCCCAGATGGATGCCCAGGACCGGCCCGGGTGCCCGCGACCGCCCAATGCCGGACGTCTCACACCACATGCTCTTGCCGCGCCGGTGAACGGCGGTCAGCCGGCGGCCCACCAGCGCCGCGCGCATCTCGCCGGGGCGGTGCGGCCGGCAGACGTACGTGTCGGCGTCGTCGACGTCGGCGATCGGCCGCCGCAGCGCGTAGCGGGCGATGACCGCGCGGGCCGACTCGACCTCAGGAAGCTCCGGCATGATCTCCAGTCTCGATGCTCACCGCGGACGGCGGGAAAAAGGGGCTGATCGGGTAGGCTGGCCGGCCGTGCACGCCGCCGACCGCCATGATGTCATCCGAGTGCAGGGCGCCCGGGAGAACAACCTCCGCAACATCAGTGTCGAGATCCCCAAGCGCCGCCTGACGGTCTTCACCGGGGTCTCCGGCTCGGGCAAGAGCTCGCTGGTCTTCGGCACGATCGCCGCCGAGTCGCAGCGGCTCATCAACGAGACGTACAGCGCCTTCGTCCAGGGGTTCATGCCGAGCCTGAACCGGCCGGACGTCGACCTGCTCGAGGGTCTGACTACCGCGATCGTCGTCGACCAGGAGCGGATGGGCGCCAACGTCCGGTCGACCGTGGGTACGGCCACCGACGCGAACGCGATGCTGCGGATTCTCTTCAGCCGCCTCGGCGAGCCGCGCATCGGGAGCTCGAACGCCTTCTCCTTCAACATCCCCGCCGGTCAGGCCTCCGGCACCATCACGCGCCAGCGGGGCAAGGGGCAGGTCGAGGAGCGGACAATCACGATCAGCGGCGGCATGTGCCCGGAGTGCGAAGGGCTCGGCCGCGTCTCCTCGATCGACGTGGACGAGCTCGTCGACCGCGACAAGTCCCTCGCCGAGGGCGCCATCAAGGTCCCCGGGTACACCGCGGACGGCTGGATGGTGCGGATCTTCACCGCGTCGGGTTTCGTTGACCCGAACAAGAAGATCCGCGACTACACCGAAGAGGAGCTGCACGACTTCCTCTACAAGGAGCCGGTCAAGGTCAAGGTCGACAGCATCAACCTGACCTACGAAGGGCTCGTGCCGAAGGTGCAGAAATCGTTCCTGTCCAAGGACCCGGAGGCGTTGCAGCCGCACCTGCGGGCCTTCGTCGAACGGGCCGTCACCTTCACCGTCTGCCCGGCCTGCGACGGCACCCGGCTCAACGAGACCGCGCGCTCGGTGAAGATCAAGGGAATTAGCATCGCCGATGCCTGTGCCATGCAGATCAGCGACCTGGCCGAGTGGGTGCGCAACCTGAACGCCCCCTCGGTCGCGCCCCTGCTGGCCAACCTGCAGCAGACGCTGGACTCGTTCGTCGAGATCGGGCTCGGCTACCTCAGCCTGGACCGCCCGACGGGCACGCTCTCCGGCGGCGAGGCCCAGCGCACGAAGATGGTCCGCCAGCTCGGCTCGTCGCTGACCGACGTCACCTACGTCTTCGACGAGCCCACCGTCGGCCTGCATCCGCACGACATCGAGCGGATGAACCGCCTGCTGCTCCGCTTGCGGGACAAGGGAAACACGGTGCTCGTCGTGGAGCACAAGCCCGAGACGATCGCCATCGCCGACCACGTGGTCGACCTCGGCCCCGGCGCGGGTACCGAGGGAGGCATGGTGTGCTACGAGGGGCCGGTCGACGGGCTGCGGCGCAGCGACACGCTGACCGGACGTCACCTGAGCTACCGGGCCATGCTCAAGCCGGACGCGCGCAAGCCCACCGGGGTGCTGGAGATTCGCAACGCCAACCGGCACAACCTGCGCAACGTGAGCGTGGACATCCCCTTGGGCGTGCTGGTCGTCGTCACCGGAGTGGCCGGGTCCGGCAAGAGCTCGCTCATCCATGGCTCGATACCGAAGAGCGCGGGCGTGGTCAGCGTCGACCAGACGCCGATCCGCGGATCCCGGCGCAGCAACCCGGCCACCTACACCGGCCTGCTGGACCCCATCCGGACCGCCTTCGCCAAGGCCAACGGGGTCAAGCCGGCGCTGTTCAGCGCCAACTCCGAGGGGGCCTGCCCCACCTGCAACGGCAACGGAGTTATCTACACCGATCTGGCGATGATGGCCGGCGTCGCCACCACCTGTGAGGAGTGCGAGGGCAAGCGCTTCCAGGCCCGCGTGCTGGAGTACAAGCTCGCCGGCCGCGACATCAGCGAGGTTCTCGCCATGTCGGTCGCGCAGGCCCAGGAGTTCTTCGCCACCGGCGAGGCCAGGACGCCGGCCGCGCTGGCCATCCTGAACCGGATGGCCGATGTCGGGCTGGGGTACCTGCGCCTGGGTCAGCCCCTGACCACCCTCTCCGGCGGCGAGCGGCAGCGCCTCAAGCTGGCCATCCACATGGCCACCGACGGCGGCATCTACGTGCTGGACGAGCCGACGACGGGCCTGCACCTGGCCGACGTCGAGCACCTGCTGCGCCTGCTCGACCACCTGGTGGACTCCGGCAAGTCGGTGATCGTCATCGAGCACCACCTCGCGGTGATGGCGCACGCCGACTGGATCATCGATCTCGGCCCCGGGGCCGGGCACGACGGCGGCCGGATCGTCTTCGAGGGCACCCCGGCCGACCTCGTGGCCACCGCGAACACCCTGACCGGTCAGCACCTGCGGGAGTACGTCGGCGGCAGCCCCCGTCCGAGTCGCCAGAGTCAGCGCTCCGCCTCATCCCGCGCCTCGGCGCGTGGGAAGGCACGCTAGGCCGCGAGAAACCCGGCCCGTCGAGCGAGGCCGCGGAAGCGCAGTGTGTGTCAGGCGGCGAGAACGTCGTCGACGGTGGTCGCCCGGACCGCCCGGCGCAGCCAGGCGGTGAGCTGGGTCAGATCGGCGCAGGCGAGGATCCGGTCGCGCGCCTCGGGCGGCACGGCGACGCCCCGCTCGTCGAGCACGGTGAGGATCGCCTGCGCCTCCGTCGGCGAAGAGCCGGCGGAACAGCGCGGAACACCCCCCGGCGTGGCAGAATCCATCTCCAACGAATCGACGAAAGGCGGTCGGTCAACGGGGCGGAGTGTGCGAAGCCCACGCGTGGTCCGGATAGATGGGAGTTCGCTATGCGTCGGCTCGTCGTTCCTGTGCTTCTGCTCATGATCGCGGGCGGAGGAGGCTGTGCCGGTCGGCTCGACACAGTGAGCGAGCCAGCGGCGGCGAGCCCGGCCAGCGCGACCGCGACCTACCCGCCGTACGTTCCCGCGGATGTCGAACCGTTCGACATGACCAACATCCGCGGACTCCCGCCAGCTCCCGAGCTCGGCGTCGCGTACCCCTTTGAACTCTACGCGCACTGTGGGATCGAGCTTGTCCAGTTCGCTGGCGCAACCTGGCGCGCCGAGCAGCCTTACCACGGCGCGCTTCCCGGGTACATCGCCGGGACGCTGGAGCTGCTCGACGCCGAGACCGCCCGCTTCGTCATCGACCAAGATCACTTTGCTAGCGAGGTCGAGGTCATTATCTACCGCAAGACGAGCGACGACGTGCCCACCTGCAAGTAGCACCGAGGCCACGGAGTAGCCGCGCTGAGGTCTCGGTGCGCGCGGGTGTCTCGCGGCCGAGCCGGGTCGCCGGCACACTCGGTGGGCATGACGATCGTGGTGACCGGGGCGGCCGGGTATGTAGGGACGAACCTGTGCCTCGCGCTGCTGTCCGACGGCCACGAGGTGCGGGCCGTTGACCTCCGCGAGCCGGTGCGGGCGGTCCGGCACGGCGCCCGGTGGGTGCGGGCCGACATCCGCGAGGCCGCGGCGATCGGCCCCGCGCTGCAGGGATGTGAGATCGTCTATCACCTCGCCGCCGTCATCTCCATTGTCGGCGGCCTGCGCGGTCTGGTGCACTCGGTCAACGTCGACGGCGTACGGATTCTGGCCCAGGCGGCGCTGGACCGCGGGGTGCGGCGATTCGTGCACTGCAGCTCGGTGCACGCCTTCGACCTGGCCGCCGCCGCGGGCCGGCCCGTCGACGAGAGCGCCCCGCGCGCCCTCCGGCCGCAGCTGCCCGCCTATGACCGCTCGAAGGCCGCGGGCGAAGTCGAGCTCCGGCGGGTTGTCGACCGCGGCTTGGACGCGGTGGTGGTCAACCCGAGCGGCATCATCGGCCCGGTCGACGACAGCCCGTCGCGCATGGGGGGGGCCGTGCTGCTCGCGCTGTGGCGGCGCCGGACGCCGGCGCTGGTGCCGGGCGGGTTCGACTGGGTCGACGTCCGCGACGTCGTGCACGCCCTCCGCGCGGCGGGCGCCCGGGGCCATACGGGTGAGAACTATCTGGTGCCCGGACACCGCGCGAGCCTCGCGGAGCTGGCCCAGCTGGCCGCCGCCGTCCGCGGCTCGCCGGTCACCCACCGGGTCGCTCCGTCCGGCCTGGCCCGGGCCGTGGCCCCGGTCGCCGAGCCGCTGGTGCGGTGGACCGGGTGGCCGCTGCTGCCGACGCGGGAGTCGTTGCACGCACTCGACACCTTCCCGATCGTCGACGGCGCCAAGGCCCGGCGGGAGCTGGGCCACGAGCCGCGGCCGCTCCGCCAGACGTTGACCGATCTGCATGCGTCCTTTGTCGCGACCGGCCGCCTGCGCCCGCCGGGCAGCGTACAGTGAGGTGATGCATGCGTCCCGCTCGCCGAACAGCGGCCCGATCCCCCCGTCCAGTGGCGTACCACCACAGTGGACGGCCAGCCTGCTGGCGCTCATCAGCGAGCAGTGATGGGGGAGCCAGTCAGCAGTGATGGCCAGTACGCGGAGATGGACGATGGACGGCCGGAGTAGCCTCCGACCGTCCATCGACTCTGCCCGTCCGCGGCTTGGCGGTCACCGCTGGCCCGGGCGCTGGTCCTGAACCTCGATGCGCTCGCGGCGGACCTGGTCGGACACCGGCCGCTCGTCGGTCTCCGACTTGGCCGTCACCCGCACGGTCTCGACCGGCACCGCCTCCTTGGCGACAGTCGGCCGCTCCTCGTGCAGGGTGACCTCCACGGTCTCGTCCTCGAAGCGATGCCCCGGTGTGGGTGCGGGCGAACTCGCTGGCACGCGCTCCACCCGCACCTCTTCGTGGCGAACCGGAACCGACGTCTCCACCGGTTCGGTCACCACCTTCTTGTGCAGCCGGACGGTGCCGCTCTCTACCGGCTCGGTGTCGACGCGAACTCGCTCCTCGAAGCTGGTCAGCTCCGCGGATTGTTCGGGTTCGGACGGGGCGCTCGGCGGCGCCTCGGACATAGTGCTGAGCATGCCCGTGTAGTAACGGTCCAATTTGGCCGCATCGTCCGCGCTCAGCTCAGTACCCGCCTCAATCATCGGTGCACCCTCGATCACGTCCTTGCGCAGGGCCACCGTGACACCCGACGGGTCGATACGCGCTCCCGTCAAGGGCACAAAGGCTTCCCGGGCACCGAGGCCACGGACCGTTATCCAGGCCGGCTCGTTGGTGACCTGGTCGTAGAACACCCGCTGGACATCGCCGATTCGCTGACCCGCGCTGTCAAAGACGGCTAGTCCCTGCAGTCGGGGCAGTTGCTGGGTGGTCATCGATTGCCTCCTCCCCCGTTTGGGGCGGCCGGTCGGCGGTCGCCGTACCGACCTCGGCGTTCTCTGACGTGGGCCACGCTACCGGCGCGCTTCCCGCGTGTCGGGGGTTCCGGGAACTTGGCGCGACCGGTCCATCACTGTGGCCTCCGGCCACCACTGTGGTCCTGTGGCCTCCGGCCACCACTGTGGTCCTGTGGCCTCCGGCCACCACTGTGGCTCCGTGGCGCCGGGACGCCCGGGACAGCTGCGACGGCTGGGCTGAATCGTACGCCTGGGTCGGGAATGGCAGAGATCACCTGGCCGTGCAGCGGGGCCGCCGTCGAGTGGGCCTAGGGTTGGTGGCGACGCCGACACCGAGCGGAGGAGTTGTCACCGTGCAGGGCTTCGGGTTCCTCTCATTTGGACACTGGCGGGCCGTCCCCGGGTCGCGGGTGCGTACGGCCGCGGACGCGCTGCGGCAGACCGTCGAACTGGCCGTCGCGGCCGAGGAGCTTGGTGCGGCCGGCGCCTACGTCCGCGTGCACCATTTCGCCCGCCAGCTCGCCTCGCCGTTCCCGCTCCTGGCCGCCATCGCGTTGCGGACGAGCCGGATCGAGATGGGCACGGGCGTCATCGACATGAGGTACGAGAACCCGCTCTACATGGCCGAGGAGGCCGCCGCCACGGACCTGCTCAGCGGCGGCCGGTTGCAGCTCGGGGTGAGCCGGGGATCACCGGAGACCGTTATCAATGGCTACGAGACATTCGGCTACACTCCGGCGCCGGGCCGCACGGCGGCCGACGAGGCCCGGGCCAAGACGGCGCAGTTCCTGCGGGCGATCGAGGGGGCGGGGATCGCGCCGGCGGATCCCCGCCGGGGTCCGGCTGGCCTGGTACCGATCCAGCCGCAGTCGCCGGGCCTGCGGCAGCGGATCTGGTGGGGATCGGGCACCCGCGACACCGCGCGCTGGGCGGCCCAGCAGGGTTTGAATCTCATGAGTTCGACGTTGCTCACGGAAGACACCGGCGTGCCGTTTCACGAGCTCCAGGCCGAGCAGATCCGGGTGTTCCGCTCGGCCTGGGCCGAGGCGGGCTGGTCCTGGACGCCACGGGTGTCGGTGAGCCGGAGCGTCGTTCCGATCACCACGGACGAGGACCGCGCCTACTTCGGCGATGGCCGGGAGGAGTCGCAGGACCAGGTAGGCCTGCTCGAGGGCGCGGTCGCGCGGTTCGGTCGCAGCTACATCGGGGAGCCGGATGTCGTGGCCGAGGAGTTGGCCCGCGACGAGGCCGTCCGGCTAGCGGACACCCTGCTCATCACGGTGCCGAACATGCTCGGGGTGGAGTACAACGCCCGCCTGCTGGAGTCCTTCGCCAAGTACGTGGCCCCGTCGCTGAGCCACGAATCCTGAGGCTCGGCGTCACGGACCGTACGGCCGCCGTCACCACCGCCCTCGCTGCCGGCCTCGACCTGTAATCAGCGGCCTCCTATCTAGTTCAGCCGCCCGTCGCGAGGGCGCGGGCGACGGCCTCGTCAACCGGCACGTCGTCGGGCAGCCCGACCTCGGCGACCACCGCGGACAGCGGCAGGCTGGCGTACAGGTGCGGGAAGAGGCTGCCCCGGTTCGGGGCCGGCTCCCAGCGCAGATGCTCGCCCAGCTGCTCCGTATCGATGGCCAACAGCATCAGGCCGCGCTGGCCGGCGAAGTGCCGCGCGGCCGTCTCGACGACCTGCTCGGCGGTCGAGAAGTGGATGAAGCCATCGGCGAGGTCGACGGCCGATCCCCGGAACTCCCCGGCCGCCTTGGCGGTGGTCCAGTCATCGACGCTGGCGATCTTATAGATCAACATTGCCTCGGTGGCTCCTTCCCGCCTCAGCCTCGGTCACCCGCCCCTGGTGACGCGACGGACTCAGGTATCACGACGGACCCTGATGCTGCGACGGACCCTAGTACCCCGGCGGGCGGGCCTGCGACGCGACGTCTACCACCGATGCGCGCTCGCCGCAGCCGATCGGCGGAATCCCGATGCCGACTCCGGTTGGGCCATCAGACTGGCCCTATGGAGACGATGACGCCGGACAAGGGGATGCCGGATCGGGGGACGCCGGAGAGGGAGAAGCCGGACACCGTCGTCCTCATTCACGGGTTGTGGATGACGCCCCGGAGTTGGGAGCACTGGGTCGATCACTACCAGGCCCGGGGGATGACGGTGTTCACCCCCACCTACCCCGGCTTCGAGATCGAAGTCGAAGCGTTGCGGGAGAACCCGGACATCATCGCCGCCGTGACCGTGCCGGAGACCGTCGATCTGCTGGCCCGCGTGATCCGGTCGCTGCCGCGGCCGCCCATCATCATGGGCCACTCCTTCGGCGGCACGCTGACGCAGCTGCTGTTGGCCCGTGGTCTCGGATGTGCGGGCGTGGCGATCAACTCGGCCCCGACCGAGGGCGTCTACGTGCTGCCGCCGGTGCAGGCGAAGTCGCTGTTCCCCGCGCTGAAGAACCCGGCCAACCGGCACAAGGCGTTCGGGTTCACGCCCGAACAGTTCCACTACGCGTTCACGAACACGTTGTCCGAAGAGGAGTCCCGGGCGGTGTGGGACCGCTACCACATCCCGGCCCCGGGCAACCTGATCTGGGAGTACGGGTTCATCGCCAACCTCAAGCCCGGTCACCAGGAGACGTGGGTGGACTACACGGCCGACCGGCCGCCCCTGCTGTTCATCGCCGGTGGAAAGGACCACACCATGCCGCCAGCGGTGCAACGCGCCAACGCCAAGCGCTACCAGAAGTCCGGGGCGCTCACCGAGTACCACGAGTTCGGCGACCGTGACCACTGGACCTGCGGTGCGCCGGGGTGGGAGACGGTGGCCGACTACGCCCTCAACTGGGCGATCGCGCACGCGTCGGCGCCGCTGCTGGCCCGCTCCCGGTGACGCCGGCTACGAGTCGATCCGCAGCGGATAGGGGACGAAGGTGCTGCGGTTCTCGTCGAGGTCCAGGCGGCTGCCAATCGGCGGGGCCGCGCGCTGCGGGCAGGTCAGCCGTTCACAGGTGCGGCACCCTGGGCCGATCGGGGTGGCGGCCCCGGCGGCGTCGAGGTCCACGCCGGCCGAGTAGACCAGCCGCGGGGCGTGGCGCAGCTCGCAGCCCAGTCCGATGGCGAAGACCTTCCCGGGCTTCCCGTAGCCGCCGTGGTGCCGGGTGACCGTGCGGGCGATCCACAGGTAGCGCTGGCCGTCGGGCATCGCCGCAACCTGGGTCACGACCCGCCCGGGGGAGCTGAACGCCTCGTAGACGTTCCACAGTGGACACGTCCCGCCCGACCGGGAGAACGGGAAGCCGGTGGCCGACTGCCGTTTGGACATGTTGCCGGCCCGGTCCACGCGGACGAACGAGAACGGCACCCCCCGGGCCTTCGGACGCTGCAATGTGGACAGCCGGTGGCAGACGCTCTCCCACCCCATCGCGAAGTGCTCGGTGAGCAGCTCGATGTCGTAGCGCAGAGCCTCCGCGGCCACGAGGAACTGACCGTACGGCAGGATCAGCGCCGCCGCGAAGTAGTTCGCCAACCCGACCCGCAACAGGATGCGTGTCTGCAGATCGTCGTACTGCTCCTCTTCGATAATTTCGTCGATGATATCGGCATACTCGAGCAGACCGATCTGAGCCGCGATCCGGATGGCCTGCTGCCCGGGGCGCAGTGACGTCGACAGGTGCAGCGTCTTGGTGCCCGGCCGGTAGCGGTGCAGCTCGCCGCCCATCGAGCCGGCGTCGTCGAGCTGGATGCGCACCCCGTGCCGCTCGGTGATGTGGCGCTGCAGCGCGGGCAGGGTATTGGTCGGCCGGATGCCGATCCGGGCGGCCAGGGCCTCCGCCGCCTCGTCCAGTTCCGGCACGTAGTTCTGCCGTCGGTAGAAGAAGTCGGTGACCTGGTCGTGGGGCGACTGCAGGGCCACGGCGTCGCGGTCCCCGACGAGCTCGGCGAGTTGGTCGGAGGTCTGCCGGTAGCGTCGATACAGTTCGATGACCGCCTCGGCCACCTCCGGCAGCTTGGTCGCCAGCTCGGTCAGGTCGGCCAGGCTCGCCCGGGCGGGCAGGGCCTCGCGCAAATCGCTCACCAGCCGCGAGGTGTCCTGCGGCGCGAAGTAGGCGGTATCCACCCCGAAGACCTCGGTGAGTCGGATCAGCACCGGGACGGTCAGCGGGCGAGCGTCGTGCTCGATCTGGTTGAGGTAGCTCGGCGAGATGTTCAGCTGGCGGGCCAGCTCGATCTGGCTCATCCGGCGCTCCTCGCGCAGGCGGCGCAATCGGGCGCCCGCGAAGGTCTTGCTCATCCGTCACCCCCTCCCACGACCGATGTCAGGAGGGACGCCTTGTTGTGCACCAGGCGTCAGGAGGGCGTCCTTCCTGACACGTGCGACCCAGCATACGTTGGCCGTCTGCCAAGGAACCATTCGCAACTTCGCAAAAGGCGGCCTCGGCTTCTCAGAATTTGGCTGATTTAGGTACTGGACGGGCGATTCCCCCCATGCCAAGGTTGCGAAATCACGACGACGTGAGGGAGGAGCCATGCCGCCTGCAACGATCGACCAGGCCCGAGCGGCCGAGCAGCTCGACCATGAGTGGGCCACCGACCCGCGGTGGCAGGGGGTCCAGCGGACGTACGGACCGGAGCAGGTGATCCGCCTGCGCGGGCAGGTCCAGGAGGAGCACACCCTGGCCCGCCGGGGCGCGCAGCGCTTGTGGCGGTTACTGCACGAGGAGCCGTACATCCGGGCGCTGGGCGCGCTCACCGGCAACCAGGCCGTGCAGATGGTCCGGGCCGGGCTGAAGGCGATCTACCTGTCGGGCTGGCAGGTGGCCGCGGACGCGAACCTGGCCGGCCAGACCTACCCGGACCAGAGCCTCTACCCGGCCAACTCGGTGCCCGCCGTGGTGCGGCGCATCAACAACGCCCTGCTGCGCGCGGGTCAGATCGAGGTCGCCGAGAAGGGAACCTCCGATGTGGACTGGCTGGTGCCGATCGTGGCCGACGCCGAGGCCGGGTTCGGCGGACCGCTCAACGCCTACGAGCTGATGACCGCGATGATCGCCGCGGGTGCGGCCGGGGTGCACTGGGAGGACCAGCTCGCCTCGGAGAAGAAGTGCGGGCACCTCGGGGGCAAGGTGCTGGTGCCGACGGGCGCCCACATTCGGACGCTCAACGCCGCCCGGCTCGCGGCCGACGTCGCCGGCGTGCCCACGATCATCATCGCCCGGACCGATGCGCAGGCCGCCACGCTGCTCACCAGCGACGTCGATGAGCGGGACCGCCCGTTCGTCACCGGCGAGCGGACGGCCGAGGGCTTCTACCGGGTCCGCAACGGCATCGAGCCCTGCATCGCCCGCGGTCTGGCCTACGCGCCCTACGCCGACCTGCTGTGGATGGAGACGAGCACGCCCGACCTCGACGTGGCGCGGCAGTTCGCCGAGGCGATCAAGGCCGAGTACCCGGACAAGATGCTCGCTTACAACTGCTCGCCGTCGTTCAACTGGCGCCGGCACCTCGACGACGCCACGATCGCCAAGTTCCAGAACGAGTTGGGCCACATGGGGTACAAGTTCCAGTTCATCACGCTGGCCGGTTTCCACGCGCTCAACCACTCGATGTTCGACCTGGCCCGCGGCTACGCCGCCGAGGGCATGCCGGCGTACGTCGCCCTGCAGGAGCGCGAGTTCGCCGCCGAGGCGTACGGATACACGGCGGTCAAGCACCAGCGCGAGGTCGGCACCGGTTACTTCGACCTGATCAGCACCGTGCTGAACCCCGCCGCGGAGACGGTGGCGCTGCGCGGGTCGACCGAGGAGGAGCAGTTCGGGCCGGACGAGCTGGAGCCGAACGAGCACATGGAGGGGGTCGGGTCGGCGTGAGCATCGAGATCGTCGGACGCATGGAGCCGGGGTTCGAGGAGATCCTCACCCCGGCGGCCCTGGACTTCCTGGTCGCCCTCGACGGCGAGTTCGCGGCCACCCGGGTGGCGCTGCTCGACACCCGCCGGGCCCGGCGGGCTCGCTACGTGCAGGGCGACCTGCCCGAGTTCCGTCCGGAGACCGCCGCGATCCGCGAGGATCCGTCGTGGCGGGTGGCCCCGCCGGCGCCGGGGCTCGAGGACCGCCGGGTCGAGATCACCGGGCCGACCGACCGGAAGATGACCATCAACGCGCTGAACTCCGGCGCGAAGGTGTGGCTCGCCGACTTCGAGGACGCGACGGCGCCGACCTGGCACAACGTCATCAGCGGGCAGATCAACCTGCGCGACGCCCTCGACCGGACGATCGACTTCACCTCCCCCGAGGGGAAGCGGTACGCGCTGGGCGAGCAGCTGGCCACGATCGTGGCGCGGCCGCGCGGCTGGCACCTGGTGGAGAAGCACATCCTCGTCGACGGGCGGCCGATCTCGGCCAGCCTGGTCGACTTTGGACTGTACTTCTTCCACTGTGCCCGCCGACTGATCGACGCCGGCGCCGGACCGTACTTCTACCTGCCCAAGCTCGAGGGGTACCGCGAGGCGCGGCTGTGGAACGACGTGTTCCGCTTCGCCCAGGACTACATCGGTCTCCCGCAGGGCACGATCCGGGCCACCACACTGATCGAGACCATCACCGCGGCCTTCGAGATGGAGGAGATCCTGTACGAGCTGCGTGAGCACAGCGCCGGGCTCAACGCTGGCCGGTGGGATTACATATTCAGTGTCATCAAGAACTTCGGCCACCGGTCGGACTTCGTGCTGCCCGACCGGGCGGAGATCACGATGACCGTGCCGTTCATGCGCGCCTACACAGAGCTGCTCGTGCGCACCTGTCACAAGCGGGGTGCGCACGCCATCGGCGGCATGGCGGCCTTCATCCCCAGCCGGGATCCGCAGGTCAACGAGATCGCGTTGGCCAAGGTCCGCGCCGACAAGCAGCGCGAGGCGACCGACGGCTTCGACGGCTCATGGGTGGCGCACCCCGGGCTGGTGCCGATCTGCCGCGAGGTCTTCGACAGCGTGCTCGGTGACGCGCCCCACCAGATCCACCGGCTGCGGGAGGATGTCGTGGTCACCGCCGAGGAGTTGCTCGCCGTGGACAAGACGCCGGGGCGGGTGACCGAGGCCGGTGTGCGCAACAACGTCGCGGTCGCGCTGAGGTACTTCGACGCGTGGCTCGGCGGCACGGGCGCGGCGGCCATCTTCAACCTGATGGAGGACGCGGCCACGGCCGAGATCGCCCGGTGCCAGCTCTGGCAGTGGGTCCACCACGGCACGACGATGGCCGAGGGCGGTCGGGTGACGGCCGACCTCGTGCGCTCCATCGTGGAGCAGGAGGCGGCGGCGCTGCGCGGCGAACTGTCCCATCTGGACGATGCCGTCGCGGTGCTGGTCAATCACACGCTCACCGAGGACCTGCGGCCCTTCTTCACCATCGACGCCTACGCCCGCTACCTCACTGAGGCTCGCCGCTGATGCGGCGCCACCGGTCTCGCCGGTGGCTCAGCTTGCGGTGAACGCGACACCGGAGAATCGGGCCCGCCACGCGGCCACATCAGCCGCGACCGTGGCCGGGTCCGTCTCCGGGTCGAGTCCGCGGGCGATGAACCGGGCCAGTTCCGGCATGTCCGCCTCGGTCATGCCGAGCCGGGCCACCTCGGGAGTGCCCAGGCGAAGGCCGTTGGTGTCGTCGGCGATCGGCTCGACCGGCAGGCCGATGCCGCAGGCGAGGAGGTTTGCCTGGCGCAGCCGCCGGGACGCCCGCTGGCCGCCCTGCCAGCGGCGCGCGACCAGGGCGAACTGGTGGGATGTGGTGGCACCCCGCTCGTGGGCGAAGACGGGCAGGCCCAGCGCAGCCAGTTCGTCGGCGAGCCGCCGCGCGGTCGCGACCATCGCCCGCGCGTAGTCGGCACCGGCGACCCGCCAGTCGACCAGCGTCACGGCGAGCGCGGCGACCCGGGCGACGTCGAAGTTGGCCGTCAGACCGGGATAGGCGATGGCGTCGATGCGTTGGGCGAGCTCGGCGTCGTTGGTGAGGACCAGGCCACCGGGCGGCCCGCCCAGGCTCTTGTAGGTGCTCATCGTCATGATGTGGGCACCCTCGTCGAGCGGCCGCGGCCACGTACCGCCGGCGATCATCCCGCACAGGTGCGCCGCGTCGAAGAGCACCCGCGCCCCCACCTCGTCGGCGATCTCCCGCACCGCAGCGACCGGGTGGGGGAAGAGGTTCAGGCTCGACCCGAGGGTGATGAGCGCGGGCCGCACCTCGTGGGCGAGGGCGCGTAGACCGGCCACGTCCACGGTGTAGCCGTCGGCGTCGACCGGGGCCGGCACGGTGGTCAGGCCGTACAGCCCGGCCGCGCCGGCGCCGTGGTGCGTGATGTGGCCGCCGATGGTGGCCGGCGGAGCGATGATCGTGTCGCCTGGCCGACAGGTGGCGAGGAACGCGTACAGGTTGGCCAGGGCGCCGGAGCCGACCCGCACCTCGGCGTACCGCGCGCCGAACACCTCGGCGGCGAGTTCAGCCGCAATAATCTCAATTCTCTCGATGGCCTCCAGGCCGGTCTCGTACTTGTCGCCCGGGTGGCCCAGCGAGGCGCGCGGGCCCAGCCCGGACGAGAGCATCGCCTCGGCCCGAGGGTTCATCACGTTTGTGGCGGGATTGAGGTTAATGCACTCTTTGTCGTGGATGCGATGGTTTTCGGCGACGAGCCGGTCCAGCTCGGCGAGCACGGCGGACGCCGGCGCGCCGGCCACGCTCTCCGCCACCTCGCCGACGAGCCGCTCGCTGGCCGCGGGAAGCCAGTCCCGGGACGCCAGGTGACGATCGGTGAAGCTCGGCATGCGAGCAAGCGTACGACCAGGCGATCATGCCGTACGGTCGAGGTGATCATGCCGTACGGCTGAACGGATCATGTGGTACGCGAGCCGGTGACGTTGTCGGGCCGAGCCGATCATGGGTCCTCGACGACCACAGCCCGCACGAGTCGCCGCTCCCGTGCGGACTGTGGTCGTCACGACCCCCCGGCCCGAAGGCTACGGTTGCGCCGCCGGCCGGGCCATGGGTCGAATGACGTATCTGCGACGGCTGCGGTGTCGCGTTGGCATCGGGGCAAACGGTACGATCGCCGCCAACGGTTTCGATGTCGTCGCCGCCAAAGGAACCAGGTGACCGCTTCACCCGACAGCCCGCTCGCGCCGAATGACCGACGCCAGGTGCTGGAGGCGCTGCGTGTCATCGGTGCGGCGGACAGCATCAACGACTTCGCCGAACTGGTCTGTCGGGAGCTGCTGCGCCTGGTGCCGGGAGTCAGCGCCTCGTACAACGAGGTCAACCTGGCCGCCGGCCGGGTGGCCGGGTTCCTGCACCCCGACCCGGGGCGAGAGTGGTTCCTCCAGTACTCCGGCGTGCTGGAGGCCCACCTGCGGGACAACCCGATCGTGCGCTACTTCGAGGTGACCGGAGAGAACGATATCGTTACCTGGTCCGATCTCGACCCGGACGGGGCGTTCTTCGAGAGCCCGCTGTACCGCGAGTTCTACGCGCCGAACGGCATTCACAGCCAGCTCGGGTTCCTGCTGCCGGCACCGCCGGGAATCCACGTGGGGCTGGTGATCAACCGGGACGGGGCGGAGTTCACCGCTCGCGAGCGGGCGTTGGTGGCCGAGCTGCGGCAGCACCTGGTCAACCTCTACCGACTGGTTCTCCACGCGGAGGCGGGACGCCAGCGAGACGTCGCGCTGGCCGACGACGGCTGGTCGGTGGTGCTCGTCGACGACGCCGGGACCGTGGTGGAGTCCAACGACCTCGCCGTGACCATCGGCCAGACCGCTGGCGTGGATCTCACCCCGGGGGCTCGGCTGGGAGACGGACCATTGGGAAGGGTGCTGTCCGACGTCGACTGGACGCGATCTGGTCGCGATGCCCCGTTCGAGGCCCGACTGGAGCGCTCACCGATCGGCCCCCACGTGCTGTGGATCCGCCAGCCCAACCGGGTGACCGTAGCGGACGCGATGGCGCTCGGGCTCACCGAACGGCAGGCCGAGGTGGCGGTGCTGCTCGTCGACGGGCTCACCAACGAGCGCATCGCCCAACGGCTGGGCATCTCCACCGGTACGGTCCGGGCGCACCTGGACGGGGTGTTCCGCCGGCTCAAGGTCTCCTCCCGGGCCGCCGTGGTCGGCCGGCTCTGGGGGGCCGCCGTCCGATCCGCCTCGCTGGACGGACCCCGACCCTCTTCGCCGGATGGATCCCGATCCTCTTCTCAGGACGTACACGGAGGCTAGGGTGCCGAGTCCCGAGGACGGGCTGCTGGAGGCGCTGCGAATCATCGGTGAGGCCGACAACATCCATGACTTCGCCACTCGGTGCTGCCGCGAGCTGCTGCGACTCGTGCCCGGGATCAACGCGACGTACCTCGAGGCCAACACGGCGGCCCGCCGAGCCTTCCACGTCGTGTACCCACCGATCGAGCCGAAGGCGTACGCCCGCTACGCCGAGGCATTTCGGCGGCACATGATCGACAACCCGATCCTGCGGCACTTCGAGACGACCGGTGAGAGCGGCGTCACGAGCTGGTCCGACGTCGACCCCTCCGGCGAGTTCCTGCGCAGCGTGCTGTATCGAAAGTTGTACGCGCCGCGCGGGATTCGCAGCCAGATCGCGTTCCTGTTGCCGGCGCTGCCGGGGATCCGCGTGGCGCTGGTGATCAACCGCGACGGCACGGAGTTCTCGGCGCGGGAACGTGCACTGCTGGCCGAGGCACGGCTGCATCTGGTCAACCTCTACCGGCTGGTCAGTCACGCGGAGGCGGTCCGCCCCCGCGCCGCCGCGCGGGGCGGCGGGGGGTGGGGGGGGGGGGTGGGGGGCGGCGCGGGGCCCGGGGGGTGT
>JADGGF010000159.1 GCA_019690055.1 Micromonosporaceae bacterium | reverse complement strand
GGCGCCCAAACCAGAACGCAGGGCCGACGGCGCCACGATTGGTGCGGATCGATCGATCAGCCCGGAATGGTGGGGAGATTGATAGTGTTCAACACCACGGTCAGGATGATCCCCACGATCGCCAGAGCGATGGCGACCGCGCCACAGATCAGACCGGCCATTGCTTGGCCGCGGTTGCTGGCCTCGCCCCGGTCGGCCTTCTGCTTGCCGAGGTAGCCGAGCACGATCGCGGCGATTCCGAGCGGCACGCCGAGGTAGAAGCAACAGATCGTCGGGATCGCGACGATGCCGAGAATCATCGACACAAGGCCGAGCGTGTTGTTCTGATTGCTCGGGGCCGGCTGACCGTAGCCAGGTTGTGCCATCAGGACTCCTCAGATGAAGGTGACATGGGTCGGCACCGGCGCGGACGGCGGCGGCGCGATGACCGGGAGAGTATCGGCTGGAACGACGGTCACGCACTAACTGAGCGATAGCTGAGAACCGCATGTCGCACCGATACCCGGGCAAATGGCGATAGTTCGGGCGACACGGGCGGGCGCTCGGCCCGGTGGGACCGGTCGTTCAGTACTGTGAGCCGCGTGAGCGGTGGCCTCGACGCGGGCTCTTCGGCGCCGACCAGGCCGGGCCCCGGTGCCCGGCTGGTGGTCCTGGTCTCCGGTTCGGGCACCAACCTCCAAGCGCTGCTCGACGCCTGTGACGATCCGGCGTACGGCGCCCGGGTGGTCGCGGTCGGCGCGGACCGGCCGGGCATTGCCGGGCTGGATCGGGCCGAGAAGGCGGGCGTGGCCACCTTCGTCTGCCGGGTGCGTGACTATCCGTCCCGGCAGGAGTGGGATGCCGCGTTGACCCGGCACTGCGCACAGTTCGAGCCGGATCTGGTGATCTCAGCTGGTTTTCTCAAGCTCGTCGGTCGGGAGTTCCTCGCCGCCTACAAGGGGCGCTATCTCAACACGCACAACTCCCTGCTGCCGGCGTTTCCCGGTATCCACGGCCCGCGCGACGCGCTCGAGTACGGCGTCAAGGTGGCCGGGGCGACCCTCTTCTTCGTCGACGAAGGCGTGGATACCGGGCCGATCGTCGCGCAGGTGGCGGTGCCCGTCCATGACGATGACACGGAGGAGACGCTCACCGAGCGCATCAAGGCGGCGGAACGACGCCAGTTGGTGCACTACGTCGGCCGGCTGGTGCGTGAGGGTTGGACGATCAAGGGAAGAAAGGTGACGATCGGGTGACCACGCTCGGAAGCGACGATGGGCGTCGGCCGATCCGCCGGGCCCTGGTCAGTGTCTACGACAAGACCGGGCTCGAGGAGCTGATCCGCGCACTGCACGGTGCGGGTGTCGAAATCGTGTCGACCGGTCGCACGGCCGCGGTCGTGGAGTCGTACGGCGTCCCGGTGACCCGCGTCGAGCAGGTCACCGGGTTCCCGGAGGTGTTGGACGGCCGGGTCAAGACGCTGCATCCCGGGGTGCACGCGGGGCTGCTGGCCGACCTGCGCAAGCCCGAGCACGAGGCCCAGCTCGCCCAGCTCGGCATCGCCGCGTTCGACCTGCTGGTGAGCAACCTCTATCCGTTCCAGGAGACGGTCGCCTCCGGCGCGGACGACGACGCCGTCATCGAGCAGATCGACATCGGCGGGCCGGCCATGGTGCGCGCGGCGGCCAAGAACTTCCACAGCGTGGCGGTGGTGACCGCGCCGGAGTCCTATCCGGACGTCATCGCCGGCCTGGCCGCGGGCGGGCTGACGCTCACCCAGCGCCGGCGCCTGGCCGCCCGCGCCTTCGCCGACATCGCGGCCTACGACGTGGCGGTGGCCGAGTGGTTCGCGACCAGCGACGTCCGCACTGCGTCAAAGGACACACCACGCGAGGCGGTGCCCGACGACATCTGGTGGCCGGCGTTCGGCGGTCGCGCGTGGAATCGGGCGGCCGTGCTGCGCTACGGCGAGAACCCGCACCAGCGGGCGGCGCTCTACGTCGACCCGGCGGCGCCCGCCGGCCTGGCGCAGGCCGAGCTGCTCGGCGGCAAAGAGATGTCGTACAACAACTACGTCGATGCCGACGCCGCCTGGCGCGCGGTGCACGACTTCACGGAGCCGGCGGTCGCGATCATCAAGCACACCAACCCGTGCGGCATCGCGATCGGGCCCGACGTGGCGGCCGCGCACCGGCTCGCCCACGCGTGCGACCCGGTCTCCGCGTTCGGCGGGGTCATCGCCGCCAACCGGCCGGTGACGGTGGAGATGGCCACCCAGGTGGCGGAGATCTTCACCGAGGTCATCATCGCACCGTCCTATGAGGAGGGTGCGGTGGATGTCCTGGCCAAGCGCAAGAACCTGCGCATCCTGAAAGCTCCACAGTGGACGCCGGAGACGGTTGAGCTGCGCCCCATCAGCGGTGGTGTGCTCGTGCAGATGGCCGACCGCATCGACGCGCCGGGCGACCATCCCGATACGTGGCGGCTCGTGGCCGGTCCGGGCGTGACCGGGGACCTGTTCGCGGACCTCGCCTTCGCGTGGCGGGCCGTGCGATCCGTCAAGTCCAACGCCATCCTGTTGGCCCGGGGCGGGGCCACGGTCGGGGTCGGCATGGGTCAGGTGAACCGGGTCGACTCGGCCCGGCTCGCCGTCACCCGGGCCGGTGACCGGGCGGCCGGTGCCGTCGCGGCCTCGGACGCGTTCTTCCCGTTCGCCGACGGGCTGCGCATCCTCATCGAGGCGGGCGTGGCGGCGGTGGTACAGCCCGGCGGCTCGGTGCGCGACGAGGAGGTCATCGCCGCGGCGCGAGAGGCCAACCTGTCGCTCTACCTCACCGGCACCCGGCATTTCGCCCACTGACCGATCCCCTAGGCTCGCAGCGTGACGGCACAGATACTCGACGGCAAGGCGGCCCTGGCGGCCATCAAGGCGGAGTTGCGCGTACGCGTCAAGGCCCTGGCCGACGCGGGACGGCCGCCGGGGCTGGGGACCATCCTGGTCGGTGACGATCCGGGTTCGCAGGCGTACGTGCGGCTCAAGCACGCCGACTGTGCGGACGTCGGCATCGTCTCCATTCGGCGCGACCTTCCGGCCGACGCGACCCAGGCCGAGGTCGAGGCGGCGGTGGACGAGCTCAACGCCGACCCCGCCTGCAGCGGGTACCTGGTGCAGCTTCCCCTGCCTCGGGGGCTGGACGAGCAGCGGGTGCTTGAGCGGGTCGACCCCGGTAAGGACGCGGACGGCCTGCACCCGGTCAACCTGGGCCGGCTGGTCCTCGGCGCGCCCGGGCCGTTGCCGTGCACGCCGTACGGCGTGATCGAGCTGCTGCGCCGCCACGGCGTGCCCTTGGCCGGCGCCGATGTGGTGGTGGTCGGCCGCGGTACCACGGTGGGCCGGCCGCTCGGGCTCCTGCTGACCCGGCGCAGCGAAAACGCCACCGTGACGACCTGTCACACCGGCACCCGCGACCTGGCCGCGCACACGCGCCGTGCGGACATCGTGGTCGCGGCCGCCGGAGTGCCCGGGCTCATCACGCCGGACATGGTGCGCCCCGGGGCGGCGGTGCTGGACGTCGGCATCACCCGGGTTACCGGCGAGGACGGCCGGTCGCGGCTCGTCGGCGATGTGGACCCGGCCGTCGCCGAGGTCGCCGGCTACTTCGCCCCCGTGCCGGGCGGGGTCGGGCCGATGACCAGAGCGATGCTTCTCACGAATGTCGTGGCTCTCGCGGAAGGCGCTGCCGCCCGGCGTTCGGGTTAGGGTGCTCGAAACGGCAGTCCACCTACGACTCTCGGGAAGTCCACACAATGGCTAGCAATGCTGCGGACCGCCCGCGCGCCGGCAAGATCACGGTAGTCGGCGCCGGCTTCTACGGCTCCACGACCGCCCAGCGCCTCGCGGAGTACGACATCTTCGACACGGTCGTGCTGACCGACATCATCGAGGGCAAGCCCGAGGGCCTCGCCCTGGACCTCAACCAGTCCCGGTCCATCGAGGGCTTCGAAACCAAGGTCGTCGGGGTCACCACGACGCCGGAGGGCGGCGGTTACGAGGCGATCGCGGGCTCGGACATCGTCATCATCACCGCCGGCCTGCCCCGCAAGCCCGGGATGAGCCGCATGGACCTGCTCGAGGTCAACGCGAAGATCGTGCGGGGCGTCTCGGAGAACATCGCCAAGCACGCGCCCAACGCGGTGGTCATCGTGGTCTCCAACCCGCTCGACGAGATGACCGCGCTGGCCCAGATCGCCACCGGGTTCCCGCGGCACCGTGTGCTCGGCCAGGCGGGTGTGCTCGACACCGCCCGGTTCACGCATTTCGTCGCCGAGGCGCTGGGCGTGCCGGTGAAGTCGGTCAAGACCCTGACCCTCGGCTCGCACGGCGACACCATGGTCCCGGTTCCGTCGCAGTGCACAGTGGACGGTCGGCCGCTGTCCGAGCTGCTGTCGCCGGAGAAGATCGAGGAGTTGGTGGTCCGCACCCGCAACGGCGGGGCCGAGGTGGTGGCGCTGCTGAAGACCGGGTCGGCGTACTACGCTCCGTCCGCCGCCGCCGCCCGGATGGCCCGCGCGATCGCCCTCGACACCCGGGAGGTGCTTCCGGTCTGCGCGTGGGTCGACGGTGAGTACGGCATCTCGGGCGTCTACCTCGGCGTGCAGGCCGAGCTCGGCGCCGGCGGGGTGCGCAGCATCGTGCAGACCCCGCTCACCGACAGCGAGCTGGCCGCGCTGCGCGAGGCTGCCGAGGCCGTACGGGCCAAGCAGGCCGACGTCGCTGGCATGTAACGGGCCGGAATGTAACTGAGCCGGGTCCAACTGGGCCGGATGTAGCCGGGCCGGGAGGTCACTGGCTCGAGAATCAACCGTCGCGGCCGCCCGGGATCGCTGCGTCCCGGGCGGCCGTGTTGTTGGCCCGGCTCGGCGTTGTTGGCTCGGCCCGGCGTTGTTGGCCCCCTTCGGCGTGGAGCGTCGTTACCGGGGTTGCTCGGATGGCGCTGACTACCCATAGTGATCGGATTCGCCCGACCATCCCGGCCACCTTTGCCCTGCTTTGCTCTGCTTACCCGGACGCAACAGGCCGTGAACAAGCATTATTGAGAATCTTTAATCAGCCCAACCGCTGATCCGCGATTACTCTGCGTGATCGCTGGACGGACCTCTTGTGTATGAGCATGCATGAGTAATGCCTGCTGAGAGGCTGTTGCGTGGAACTCAGCAGAGCAAAGCGTCCAGTGCGTGGCCGGTGGGTGGGGCCGCCGTGCGTCACTGTCCGTATCGACGCTCGCGCGGTTGGCCGCTCGGGGTGAACCGGGCGACCAGCGCTTCGGCGGTCATGGCCGGCCCGGTGCGGACTCCACGCTGGTGCCGGCGTCGTGTTCGATCACTGGATGGCGCAGACCGGGGTGCCCAGGTGGGAGGCTGCGCCAGAGCACCACCCCGCTGACCGCGATGACCGTGGCCACGAGCGGCCAGCTCAGCAGGACCTGGGCCCAGGTGAGGCCACCGACCGCACCGATGTTCCATAGCGGAATGAACGCGGCCAGCCGGATCGTGTACTGGCCCACCCAGACCCAGCTGGCGCGACCGTACGCCCGGACCAGCGCGGGGTCGCGCCGCCACCGGGTCCGCTGCCCGAGGGCGGCGCCGACCACGACGCCCAGCAGCGGCCAGCGCAGCACGATCGACAGCGCCCACGCCACGGCGCTGGCGGCGTTGGAGACCAGCCGGATCAGGAAGAAGTCCTCGGGGCGGCCCGTGTAGATCGCCACCGCGGCGGCCGCGCAGACACCGAGGATGCCCAGCAGGACCGCTCGGGGGCGTACGCCCCGTCGCCACCGCCAGACCGCGACGACGAGCGCGACCGCGACGGCGACTCCCGAGCCCCAGAGCACGGAGCGGCCGGCTGCGTACCACCCCACCGCGAAGGCGACGACGGGAATCGTCGCGTCCAACGCCGCCCGCCCGCCGCCCAACAGCTGTGACAGCGACTCAGGCTCGCGCGTCCCGCGGTCGGCGGTCCTCCCCAGTACCTCCGACACGAAGGTAAACCTAGCCTCACTGACGAGGCTGAGGGAAGCTGCCTGTCGTCCTTGGCACCACAGCCGCATGAGATGATCTGCACCACAGTGTTGATGTCGCTCCCGTCCAGACTCACCGGGTCGCGGCCTCGCCGGTCGGGAATCCGGAGGCCCCAGGGTGGCGGGTCGCGAGTTGACGGGTAACACTGGGTTGCTGACTGATGACCAGACGCCCGGGCGGCTAGGTGATCTTTCCGGGCAATAGGGAGCACTCGTGTCGATCATCGATAAGATCCTGCGTGCGGGCGAGGGCCGGATTCTGCGCCGGCTCAGGGCCCTGGTGGACGCGGTCAACTCGATCGAGGGCAACTACACCGACCTGACCGATGCCGAGTTGCGGGAGCTGACCGACATCTACCGGCAGCGGTATGCAGACGGGGAGAGCCTCGACGACCTGTTGCCGGAGGCGTTCGCGACGGCGCGGGAGGCGGCGGCCCGGGTGCTGGGGCAGCGGCCGTATGACGTCCAGGTCATGGGCGGCGCGGCGCTGCACTTCGGCAACATCGCCGAGATGAAGACCGGTGAGGGCAAGACCCTGACCAGCGTGATGCCGGTCTATCTGAACGCGTTGGCCGGGCGGGGTGTGCACGTGGTCACGGTCAACGACTACCTGGCTCGCCGCGACGCCGAGTGGATGGGGCAGGTGCACCAGTTCCTGGGCCTGTCGGTCGGGGTGATCCTGCCCAACCGCCCGCCGGCCGAGCACCGGGCCGCCTACCAGGCCGACATCACGTACGGGACGAACAACGAGTTCGGCTTCGACTACCTGCGCGACAACATGGCGTTGCGCGCCGAGGACCTGGTGCAGCGGGAGCACTACTTCGCGGTGGTCGACGAGGTGGACTCGATCCTCATCGACGAGGCGCGTACCCCGTTGATCATCTCGGGCCCGGCCGAGCAGTCGGCACGGTGGTACACCGAGTTCGCCCGCGTGGTGAAGCGGTTGCAGCCGGGTAAGGACGGCGACGGCGACTACGAGGTCGACTACGCCAAGCGCACAGTGGCGATCACCGAGCGGGGCGTGGCGAAGGTCGAGGATCAGCTCGGCATCGACAACCTGTACCAGCCGGAGAACACGCCGCTGGTGCAGTACCTCAACAACGCGCTCAAGGCCAAGGAGCTGTTCCAGCGCGACAAGGACTACATCGTCGCCGACGACGAGGTGCTGATCGTCGACGAGTTCACCGGCCGCATCCTGTACGGGCGGCGGTACAACGAGGGTCTGCACCAGGCCATCGAGGCCAAGGAAGGCGTGCCGATCAAGCAGGAGACGCAGACCTTCGCCACGATCACGCTGCAGAACTACTTCCGCCTCTACGAGAAGCTGGCCGGCATGACCGGTACGGCCGCGACCGAGGCGGCCGAGTTCAACAAGGTCTACAAGGTCGGTGTGGTGCCGATCCCGACGCACCGGCCGATGATCCGGGTGGACCACCCCGACGTCATCTACAAGACCGTCAAGGCGAAGTTCAACGCGGTCGTCGAGGACATCGTCGAGCGGCACCACCGCGGCCAGCCCGTGCTGGTGGGCACCGTTTCGGTGGAGAACTCGGAGATCATCTCCCAGATGCTGCGCCGGCGGGGCATCCCGCACGAGGTGCTCAACGCCAAGTACCACGCCAAGGAAGCGGAGATCATCGCGCAGGCGGGTCGCCGGGGTGCGGTGACGGTCGCCACCAACATGGCCGGCCGGGGCACGGACATCCTGCTCGGTGGCAACCCGGAGGCACTGGCGATCGCCGAGCTGCGCGGCCGGGGCATCACTCCGGAGGAGTCGCCCGAGGAGTACGAGGTCGCGCTGGCCGACGCGATCGAGCGCTGGCGCAAGCAGTGTGAGGAGGAGGCCGAGGAGGTCATCGCCGCCGGCGGTCTGTACGTCCTGGGCACCGAGCGGCACGAGTCGCGTCGTATCGACAACCAGCTCCGCGGCCGGTCGGGCCGCCAGGGTGACCCCGGCGAGTCGCGGTTCTACCTGTCGCTGCAGGACGAGCTGATGAAGCGGTTCCGGTCCGGCGCGATCGAGGCGATCATGGACCGCCTCAACATCCCGGACGACGTACCGATCGAGTCGAAGATGGTCAGCCGGCAGATCCGCAACGCCCAGGCCCAGATCGAGGCCCAGAACGCCGAGATCCGCAAGGACGTCCTCAAGTACGACGAGGTGATGAACAAGCAGCGCCAGGTCATCTACGCCGAGCGGCGTCGTGTGCTCAACGGCGAGGACCTGCGCGACCAGGTGCTGGCGATGATGGAGGAGACCGTCGCCGCCTACGTCGACGGAGCCACCGCGACCGGATACGCCGAGGAGTGGGATCTCGAACAGCTCTGGTCGAGCCTGAAGACGCAGCTCTACCCGGTCGGCATCACCATCGAGGAGCTGGAGGAGGAGGCCGGCGGGCGGCAGGCCATCGACGCGGACTTCCTCAAGGCCCGGCTCACCGAGGACATCCACGCCGCCTACGCCAAGCGCGAGGAGGAGCTCACCCCGGAGGTCATGCGCGAGGTCGAGCGGGAGGTGCTGCTGCGGGTCATCGACCGTAAGTGGCGCGAGCACCTGTACGAGATGGACTACCTCCGCTCTGGGATCGTCCTGCGCGCCTACGCCCAGCGGGATCCGCTGGTCGAGTACAACCGCGAGGGCTTCGACATGTTCCAGCAGATGCTCGACGGCGTGAAGGAGGAGGCCGTCGGCCTGCTCTTCCGGGTCGAGGTCCGCCAGGAGCCCGCCGCGGTCGCCGGCGTTGGCGCCGCGCCACGGTTGCTGGGCCGCGGGTTGGCCGCCCCGCGGCCGGTGCCGCTTACGTACAGCGCTCCGGCCGTCGACGGCGAAGCCGGCCGTGGCGAGACCCCGGTTCTGATGCAGGAGGCTCCGCCGGCGTTGCGTGGCGCGGGGGCGGCAGCGAAC
>JADGGF010000158.1 GCA_019690055.1 Micromonosporaceae bacterium | reverse complement strand
CCGCATCCGGGCAGCCCGCATGCTGGCAGTCCGCATCGGCCGCCGGCGGCGCCGCCCCAGCGGCCGGTCCTGCCGGCCCCGGAGAGCCGGGCCGGGAGCCGGCGGGCGCGGTCACGGTGGGTGGCCGGCGACGGCACCGACGCCAGCGGACAGCGCGTCATTGACACCGACAGCCGGAGTAGTGTCGCGGCTCCGGCGCGCCCCAGCCGTCGCCGGGCGCTGATCGGCATGGGCGCGCTGGCGGCCGGGGCCGCCGCCGCGCTCGCGCCCCTGGGTTTCGGGCTGGGCGGCCGGTTGTTCGGCGACACGGCCGCGAACCCGAGACGGGCCGGCGGTGACCCGAGGCGGGACGAGTCGGCCGGGATCATGGGCAGCCCGGAGGAGGCAGCTGCGGCGGTCACCGAGGTGGCGCCGTCGCCGCTGGGCCCGGACCCGGTGCTGCACCTGGTGAGCCGGGTGACGTTCGGCGCGACCCCGGAGCTGGTCGCCGAGGTCCGAAGCATGGGTATCAACGCGTGGCTCGCCGCCCAGCTCGACCCGGAGAGCATCGACGACTCGGCGCTGGACGCCAAGCTGGCCGAGCTGACCACGCTCACCAAGTCCATCGAAGAGCTTCGAGCTGAGCGGGAGGCCAACAACGCCAAGCGGATCCGGCCCGGTCGGGAGTGGGTCGAGGCGACGATCGCCCGGCAGATCTGGTCCAAGCGCCAGGTCTTCGAGGTCATGGTCGACTTCTGGAACGACTTCCTCCACGTGGCCGCTGAGATCGACAATGGCGAGTTCATTCGGGGCCCGTTCGACCGGGACGTGATCCGCCGGTACGCGCTGGACAACTACCCGGACATGTTCGTGGCGGCCAACCGCCACCCGGCGTTACTGCGCTACCTCGACCAAGACAAGTCGCGTAAGAACGCGATCAACGAGAACCTCGCGCGGGAGAACCTCGAGCTGTACACGGTCGGGGTGGACGGCGGCTACACCGAAGAGGACGTACGCCAGGCGGCCATCCTCCAGACCGGACACAGCATCCGCGAGGACCGGTACGTCTACCGGCCCGACCAGCACATCACCGGGCGCGTCAAGATCATGGGGTTCAAGCACGCCAACGCCACCCCGGAGGGCGGCGAGGCCGCGGCCGAGCAGTACTACCGCTACCTGGCCGGGCACCGCAACACGGGTCGGCACATCGCCCGGGCGTTGGCCACGCGGCTGGTCTCCGACGATCCGCCCGCGCCGCTGATCGAGGCGGTCGCCGACACGTACGTCCGGACCCACGGCGCCATCAAGCCGACCCTCATGACGCTGCTGAGCTCGACGCACTTCTGGGCGGCCGTGGGGCAGAAGGTGCGCCGGCCCGGCGAGTACCTGGTGGCGACCTTCCGGGCGCTGCGGGTCTCGCCGCATACGCCGCCCTCGTTCAACAACCAGGACCCGAATGCGAGCCCGTTCCTGCAGGGTCTGCGCCAGTTGCACGACCTCTTCGTGAGCGTGGGGCACTCACCCGCCGGCCACCCCACGCCGGACGGCTACCCCGACGTGTTCGCGGCGTGGACCTCGTCGGGCACGCTGATCCGCCTGTGGAACGAGGCGTATAACGTCATCACTGGATCCCGGAAGATGTTCACGTACGTCCCTCCCGAGCGGCTGGTCGGACCCAAGCCGCCCACCATGGCCGGGGACTACGTGGAGATGCTGGCCCGCAACGTGGTGTCGCGCCCGCTGCGGCCCCAGGAGCGGGACGCGCTGCTCCGGCTGGCCGGTCTCGAATCCACGACCGCCGTGGACGCCACCCTCAACGGCGCCGTCCGCGCGGTCACCCGCGCCCTGCTCGCCTCACCCCTGCACCACCTCAGGTAGCGACCCGTCCATGACCTCAGGCAGCGACCAGCGGAGACACCCCATGGCCCGGCATCGGAACCCGTTGCATCCCGAGCTTCCGCCCGTGTGGCGGATGGCCGACAACCCCGGCGAGGCCATCCTGCGCGCCGAGGCAGAGGCCGTGGCCCTGGAGAACGCGGAGGTCCGCGACCGCTTCCGCGCTCTCAACGAACTGGAGGAGCAGCAGCAGGAGCGGCGGGGCGTGACGCGGCGGACCTTCTTCGCCGGCATCGCCGCCACCATGACCGCGCTGGCGACCAGCCAGTTCGTGGCGACGCGGGCCGCCTTCGGCGCGGCACCGGGCGGCACGCTCATCCACGTATTTCTCTACGGTGGGCTGGACGGGTTGGCGCTGATCGCCCCGGCCGACGACGGGTACCTGCGCACCCACCGACCGGACCTGGTGCTGCCCGACGAGGGATCGATCCCGATCGCGCGCAACTTCAAGCTGACCGGCGCCTTCGCCCCGCTCAAGCCCATGCTGGACAGCGGCCAGGTCGCCTTCATCCCGGGCGTGGCCGACCCGCGGCTGTCACGCAGCCACTTCCAGGCGCAGGACGCCTGCAACCTCGGTGGGCTGCCCGCCGAGACGGGCGGGCGGGGTTTCCTCGACGCGCTGCTGGACAAGCTGGGTCCGGGCACCACGTTCCGCAGCGTCGGCATCGGCACCACACTGCCGCTGTCGCTGGTCGGCCGTAACCCGACCCTGGCCCTCAACACGGTCGCGTCGCTCAGCCTCAACGGCGACCGCAAGTTCCGGGAGCCCACGGCCAACGCGATCCGGGAGCTGTTCACCGGCATCGACCACCCCTTGGAGGATGTGGTCGCGTCAGGGCTGAGCGCGCTCGCCCAGGCGGCGCAGATGAGCGCCACGCCGTACGAGCCGGCCGAGGGCGTCACCTACACCGGCCCGGTGGCGGGCGCGTTCAAGGAGCTGGCGATGCTCATCAAGCGCGGCGCCAACGTCCGCGTCGCCACCATCGGTACCGGTGGGTACGACACGCACGAGAACGAGGAGCCCCACGAGGGCGGCTACCTGTACCGGAAGCTGAACGACCTGGCCACCGCCCTGGCCAGCTTCTACACCGACCTCGGGGAGCAGGGCAACGACGTGACAGTGATGATCTCCACTGAGTTCGGGCGCCGGGTCGCCCAGACCGGCAGCGGGACCGACCACGGTCACGGCGGCCCGATGATCCTGGTGACGGGCCGGAACAAGCGGTTCAGCAGCTCTCTGCTCGGCACGTGGGGTGGCTTCGACTCGCTGGTACGCGGCGACCTTCCCGAGTTCAACAACATGTTCGATGTGTTCGGCTCGGTGATCAAGGCCCGGTTCGACCTCGGCGACGCGGACGTCGCGTCGATCTTCCCGAACCACACGTTCACCCCGATGCAGTTGTTCGCCTAGCGTGAGCAGCCCGCAGACCCTGGCACCGCCGCGATCGCGGCTGCGTCGCCCTCCGGACCGCTGGTGGCGGGGCACCGCGGCGCTGTTCGCGCTGCTCGCCTGGGCCGGCCTGGCCGTCGCCCTGCTCGCGTGGTGGCGCGACACACCCCCCGACTCCATCGACAACCGTGGCGAGTTGTTCGTCCACGCTGGACGCATCACCGGACTGGTCGGCGGGTACGTGCTGCTGGTCCAGGTGCTGCTGCGCAGCCGGGTGGGGTTCGTCGAGCGGGCGGTCGGCACCGAGCGGATCGCGCGCTGGCACCGGGACCTCGCCCCGGTGCTGCTGGTGGCCGTGCTGGCCCACGCCGCCCTCATCGTCGTGGGGTACGCCCTCGTCGACCGGAAGACCCTGGTCGGCGAGGTCACCGTGCTCCTGTCCGAGTACGAGGACATGACCAGCGCCGCTGTGGCGACCGGCATCCTGATCGCGATCGGGCTGCTGGCGGTCCGGGTGGTCCGCGCGGTGCTGCCGTACGAGCTGTGGAAGCTGCTGCACACGGCGAGCTACCTGGTCCTGCTCTACTCGTACGGGCATCAGTTCGCCCACGGGCAGCAGCTGTTCCAGCCCGGGTTCGGTCGCTACTACTGGCTGTTCCTCTACGTCGGGGTGGTGGGCTGCCTGATCTGGGGGCGCGTGGTCGCCCCGCTGCGCCTGAACCTGCGGCACCGCTTCCAGGTCGCCGAGGTGGTCGCAGAGAGCCCGACCGTCACCTCGATCTACCTGACGGGCAACGAGCTGCGCGAGGCGGCCCTGGCCGGCCAGTTCTACCGGTGGCGGTTCCTCACCCGGGGCCTGTGGATGCAGGCCCACCCGTTCTCGCTGTCGGCCGCGACCCGACCGGACTGGCTGCGCCTGACCGTGAAGACCGTGGGGACCCACACGGCCCGGCTGCGCCGGCTCCGCCCGGGCGTGCGGGTGTGGGCGCAGGGCCCGATGGGGTGGTTCACCGCCAGCCACCGCACCCGCAACCGGGCCCTGCTGATCGCGGCCGGGATCGGGATCGCGCCCGTCCGCGCGTTGCTGGAGGAGTTGCCGTTGCGGACCGTCGTGATCTACCGCGCCCGGACCGTGGAGGACGTCGTGCTGCGGGAGGAGCTTGACCGCATCGCGGAGGAGCGCAACGCCACCATCTGGTACGTGCTCGGTCGGCGGACCGACCCCGCACCCCGCGCGCTGCTCACCGGGGCGGGGATCCTCCAGCTGGTGCCGGACGTGGCCCGCCGGGACGTCTACGTGTGCGGGCCGCGCGGCTTCGTCGAGGCGACCCGGGCCGCCGTGCGGCAGGCCGGCGTGCGCCGGCGGCAGATCCACGACACGATATTCGAGTTCTGAGGACGCGAGTTTTCTGGGAACGGCAGCGGGTTCTGACGGCTGGCCGGGCCGGGCGGGCGCGGAGGGGACATGCGACGGGTGCTCATCGCGGTGGCGGGGCTGTTCGCCACCACGGCGCTGCTGGTGGCGCTCAAGAGCGGGCCCGGCGTGATGCGGCTGCCCGACCAGGTGCCGGTGATCCAGCGGGTCGCGCCGTCCCCGTCGGCCGAGCCCTCGGCGAGCGGGGAGCCCGGACCGGACCCCGACCCGGCCGACCCGTCGTCCAGCCCGGGGCCGGGCGGCACGACCTACATCGGGGACAGCGCGTACACCGAGTTCGGGTACGTGACCGTGCAGATCACTGTCGAGGATGGACGGATCGTTGACGTCGTCGCGCTCGAGATGCCGGCCGACGAGGCGCGCTCCGTGGCGCTGAGCGCCCGGGTGGCGCCGGTGATGCGGGAGCGGGTGCTGGCGGCCCAGAGCGCGGACGTCGACACGGTCTCCGGGGCGACCTGGACCAGCGAGGCCTACCGGCAGTCGGTGCGCTCGGCGCTGGTCAAGGCCGGCCTGGCCTGACGGCACCGGGTCGAGCCTGACGTGCGCCGGTCGAGACGGTGATGGGACCACCGTCACAGTGGAGATTGTCGATCCTTAAGCGGCGGCCCGGGTGGTTGAGCTGGCGGACGACCTGCACTCGGAGAACCTGCCGCTGGTCGACTGAGCCGTGCCGGCGGTCCCGTGAGCCGTGCCGGCAGTCCCGGCGCGGCTGGACTACCGAGCCTCTGCAAGGAATCAGGTGAAGAGGTCCTGCGCGATGTACTCGCCCGGCCTCACCCCACGGGGAACCGCGAACAGGCTGGACCCGATGTGCCTGATGTACTCGTTGAGCCGATCCTTCGCGAGCGAGTTCTGGATGTCGATGAATTGCTGCGGACTGCGCTGGAACGAGATGAAGAACAATCCGGCCGAGATCTGGCCGAGGTTGTTGTTGCCCTCGACGTAGTTGTAACCGCGCCGGAGGATGCGCTGGCCGTTGTTGAAGTCGGGATGCGCCAACCGGATGTGCGAGTCGTCGGGGATGGCGTGGCCACCGGCAGTGGAGTGCATGGCGAAGTCCGGCGGGGTGTACTCGCTGCCCCCGGACAGCGGCGCTCCCTCACCTTTGGTGCGCCCGATGATCGCCTCCTGCTCCTCGAGGCGGGCGCGGTCCCACGACTCGATGAGCATCTGGATCTTCCGTGTGACGAGGTAGGTGCCACCGGCGAACCACGCCTGCCCCTCGCCGTCGGACCAGACGTGCCGGTCCAGCTCGTCGGTCTCCTCGGCCAGGATGTTGCGCGTGCCGTCCTTGAAGCCCAGAAGGTTTCGCGGCGTGGTCTGGGACCGCGACGTGGACGACGTGCGGCCGTAGCCGAGCTGGGTCCAGCGGATCCGCGCCCGGCCGAAGGCGATGCGGGTCAGGTTGCGGATCGCGTGCACCGCGACCTGGGGATCGTTGGCGCACGCCTGGATGCATAGGTCACCGTCGCTAATTGCGGGATCGAGTAGCTCAAACGCGAAGGACGGCAACGGCGTGAGCCGGGCGGGCCGCCGGTCCTCCAGGCCCAGCCGGCCGGGCTCGAACAGTGCGGGGCCCAGGCCGAATGTGATGGTCAGGCCGTTGGGGCCGAGGTCGAGGGCCTCACCCGTGTCGTCCGGCGGCGCCAGCGGGGAGCCGCCGACGGCCCCGGTCTTCCCCACCGCCCGGCCCTGCACGAGTTGCTCCGCCGCAGCGGTCCAGTCCATCAGGAGCGATTGGAGAGCGTCCCGGCCGGTCCGGGCGGTGAGGTCGAAGGTGGCGAAGTACAGGTGACGCTGGACCGGGGTCACGATGCCCGCCTGGTGGTCCCCGTGGAAGGAATACACCGTCTGCTCGTCAGTCGGGACCGCCGAACTCGGGTCGCCCGCCGCCTCGACGGCGAGGGCACCGGCGGCGCCCAACCCGACCCCGGCGGCCGTGCCACCGATCAGGCCGATGAGGCCCCGCCGCGAGATGCGGGTGACCGTCCCGTCTGCGCCACTCATAGAGCTACCTCCTTCTAGGAGACTCGCAGCACCTGGGCGGTGAGCTGCGAGAGCGGCTCGCTCAGGGCGTTGAGCTGGGCCGCCAGCTCGTTGCGCTCCTGCTGACTGACCTGGTCGTAGGCCACGAAGCCGGACTCGTAGGAGCCGTAGGTCCCGAGGAGCTGCTTCATCGCGGCGAACTCCGCGTCGAGTTTCGCCACCAGGGCCGCGCCACCGTCCTTGCCCGCGGCGATGTCACGGACGGTGAGATAGGCCACCTCCGCGCCCTCGACGTTGGCGTAGAAGTCGTACAGGTCGGTGTGCGAGTAGGCGTCCTCCTCACCGGGGAGCTTTCCGTCGGGCGCAGCGATCTCGTCGAGCAGACCGATCGCGCCGTTGGTGATGTCACCGATGGTCAGCACAAAGTCGTCGCTGTGCACCTGGTCGTAGAGGGCCTGGACGTCGGCCACGAGCTGGTCGGCGAGCGCCGCGCGCTGCTCGGGGGTCAGCGCCTCGGTCACCCGCTTGTGCTCGTCGGCGGTCCGGGCGGCATCGAGCCACAAGTCAGCCTCGATGCGATGGAATCCGGTCCACGCCAAGCCCTCGGCGTCGGCGCTGGGCTTGCGATAGTCGATCTTCGGGTCGAGGTCGCCGAACTGCTCGGCCGTCGGCTCGATGCGCTCGTAGTGGATGCGGGTGATCGGGTACAGCGCGCGGGCGCGCTCGTCGTCGCCGGCCTTGTACGCGTCGGCGAACTCAGTCACCTTGGTCACCAGTTCGGCGACCTGCGTCTTGGTGTACGCCGTGTAGCTGGCCACCGCGGCCGCAAAGGCCTCTTCGTCGGATGAATCGACAGCGACCGCGTCGCCGGTGACGGTGAAAGGGGCCTCACCGACGCCGGGGCCGACCATGCCTGGCTTGCAGACCGTGAAGTAGGAGCCCGGCTGCGCCAGGAACGTCAGCGTGCGCGAGGTGCCGGGGGCGATGTTCTCCACCTCGCCGATGATGCGCAGCTTGTCCTCGGCCAGCAGGTAGAACTCCGTGACGTCGTCACCTTCGTTGCGGACCTCGAAACGCAGGGTGCCGCTGGTCACGGTGTTGGGGGCGACCTCACACCCGTCGGCTGTGCTGGTGACCGCGATTGTGGTCGTGCCCTCCTCGGGCTCGTTGCGCACGCAGCCAGCCACGCCGACCGCTACGGCGGCCACGGCGACCGGGATGCTGAGTGCCTTCAATCTCATACGTACTCCCTACGAGCTGCTGTTGGCTGCCGCGACGGATGCGGGCCGAGCGGTCCCACGGCGGTTGTGGATGCTGAGGTACGCCGACAGGGCGGCGACCAGGTAGATCGCCCAGATGACCACCTCGAGCTTGGTCATCTCCGGGGAGAAGCCGACTGTCCCCTTGAGCAGCACCCCGACCACTCCGGTCGGGGAGATCACGTCTCCGATCCGGAAGGCCCAGGCGTTCGCGCCGTACCAACCGTCGGTGAACGCGGACGCTCCCGCGGGCGCCGCCTCCCAAGGACCGGGCAGGAAGCGCGCCTCCTGAAGGTCGTGAATCGCGTAAGCCAGGACGCCGGCCGCCACGACGATGAGCAGCACGCTGGTCCAGGTGAAGAACGTGGCGAGATTGATACGGACCATGCCGCGGTAGATCATCCAGCCCAGCGTCACGGCGACGCCGAGGCCGAGCACCGCACCGATCCAGGCGGAGGGGGAGTCGCTGGTCTTGACCGCGCTCCAGAGGAACAGGGCGGTCTCGATGCCCTCGCGGGCCACCGAGATGAACGCAAGAAACACCAGGGCCCAGGCGCTGCGCTCCAGCGCGCGGTCGACGCCTTCCTCGAGCTCGCGCCGCAGGCTGCGGGCGGTCTTCTGCATCCAGAACACCATCCACGTCACCAGGGCAACGGCCACGATGGACAGTCCGCCGCCGATCAGCTCCTGCGCCTCGAAGCTCAGACCGTAGGTGCCGAAGGTCAGCAACGCCCCCAGGCCCAGGAAGAGCAGCACGGCGGCCCCGACGCCGATCCAGACGCGGATGATCACGTCGGCGCGGCCGGTCTTGCGCAGATAGGCGACGAGAATGCCGACGACCAGCGCGGCTTCAAGACCCTCGCGCAGTCCGATCAGTAGAGTGGTGAGCACGGCCGTCTCCTCGTTAGGTTAGCCTTAGCTAATCTAACGGAGACGGCGATGTCAAATGAACCGGCCCAGGGTCTCGCGATCGGGGCGGTTTTTCACTCGGCCGCGGCGTGGCTCGTGCCGGGCGGATGACAGTCTCTAATAAACATATGACACAGACGAAGAAGGCTTAGGT
>JADGGF010000781.1 GCA_019690055.1 Micromonosporaceae bacterium | reverse complement strand
TCGCGTGGCTGGCCACGAACGCCCGCAGCGTGGCCGGCGAGCCGGCCGGTGAGGCCTGGGAGACGGAGGCACCGCTGCGGGTCGTGGTCTTCGACATGGGCGGCGGCACCCTCGATGTCGCGGTTCTCGACGTGCGCGGCCCGCACCACCGCGAGGTGTCGGTCCTGGCCGCGCTCGGCGCGCCCGAGGCCGGTGACGCGCTGGATGAGGCGATCGCGGACGACCTCGACTTCACCCTCGCCCGGTACGGAGTGGACACTGACTCCCTGCCCCGCCCCGACCGGGCCCGGGAACTGCTGCTCGACGCGGCGCGCCGGGTGAAGATCCGGCTGACCACCGAGGAGGAGACGCCGGTTCCGCTGCACCGCGACACATTCGGACGTATAGAAGTTTGGTACACGCGCGACCAGCTCAACGCGGTCTTCGCGCGCCAGATGGACCGAGCCGAGCAGTACGTCGCCGCGGCGCTGCGCGTGGCTCGTCTCACCGAACTCGTTGGTCGGTCCGCCCGCGACATCGCGCGGCTGCCGTTGGAGACCGTCGTGGCCGACGTCGACCTGGTGCTGCTCTCCGGCGGCATGAGCCAGATCCCGTACGTGGCCGAGCGTCTGCGGCGGATCTTCCCCGAGACGACGCGCATCGAGTTCGCCGCCCCCCGGCCGGCCCACGCGGTGGCCCTCGGGCTGGCCCACACCGAGGGGTACGGGCGGGTCAACATGTACCGGCCCGCCTTCGACGTCGCCCTGGAGTGGGACGACGGGCGGGGCTTTCGGACGATCTACGAGGCGTTCACGCCGCTGGTCGAGGCGGTCCAGGTGGCCCGGGGCAGCGCCGACCTGCGTTACGTCCGGACGGGTTCGGAGCTCGGGCTGCCGCGCCAGGGCACGGGCGTCCTGCGGGTCAGGTCCTATTCGGACGGTCGAGTGCGGGCGACCGTCGACGGTACCAAGCTGGACGGGTACGCCGTGACGCTGTCCGATTCCTTTGAATTCTCGGTATATCCAAATGGTCGCATCAAGATCGTGGATGGTGTCGGCACCCACGAGGGCCAGATCGAGGACTGGCACACGATCGGCTGACCCTTCCCACCC
>JADGGF010000157.1 GCA_019690055.1 Micromonosporaceae bacterium | reverse complement strand
GCCGAGGCGCCGGCCCCGCCCCCCGTCGCCCCGGTCGCGGAGGTTGCTGCTGCATGAGGCACACCGTAGCCCGCTGACCCGCCCGGCTGTTTGTGTCAGGAAGGACGCCTTCCTGTCACTTTGCCCCAGCAAGGAATCCTTTCCTAGCAAACGGATATAACGGACAAAAGCCAGGCAACGTCCGGCGACGGGAGCGGCTGAGTCAGCGGTGCAGCCACCGGCGCAGCACCTGGGCGCCCTCGCGGATCTTTCCCAGCTCGACGTGCTCGTCGGGGGCGTGGGCGAGGTTGGGGTCGCCCGGGCCGTAGTTCACGGCGGGAACGCCCAGGGCGGCGAACCGCGCCACGTCGGTCCAGCCGAGCTTCGCCACGGGCGGCGAACCGACCGCGGCCACGAAGTCGCGGGCGGCCGGGGCGGACAGGCCGGGCAGGGCGCCCCCGATCACCTCGACCACCTCGCAGTCGTACCCGGCGAAGACCTCGTGCAGGTGCGCGACGGCCTGCTCGGGCGTCCGGTCGGGGGCGAACCGGAAGTTGACGATGATCTCGCACAGGTCCGGGATGACGTTGGCCGCGACGCCGCCCCGGATGACGGTGGCGTTCAACCCCTCGTGGTACTCGCATCCCTCGATAACTGGCCGCCGGGGCTCGTACGCCGCGAGCCTCGCCAGCACCGGGCCGGCTGCGTGCACGGCGTTGATCCCCATCCAGGCCCGGGCGGAGTGGGCGCGCCGGCCGTGCAGGCGCACCACCGCTCGGGCGGTGCCCTGGCAGCCGGCCTCGACGAGCCCGTACGTCGGCTCCAGCAGGACGGCGAAGTCGGCGACGAGCCACTGTGGATGATCGCGGCCGACGTGGGTCAGCCCGTTACGCTCAGCCTCGACCTCCTCGCAGTCGTAGAACAGGTACGTCACGTCGTCGGTCGGGTCGGGCAGGGTGAGCGCGAGGTGCAGGGCCAGCGCCGCCCCGCTCTTCATGTCCGACGTGCCACAGCCGTAGAGGCGGTCGCCCTCCAGAGTGGACGGAAAGTTGTCCTTGTGCGGCACGGTGTCGAGGTGACCGGCGAGGATCACCCGGCGCGGCCGGCCGAGCTCGGTGGTGGCCCGCACGACGTTGCCGACCCGCTCCACGGCCAGGTACGACCGGCTGCGCAGCGCCTCCTCGACGGCATCGGTGATCTCCTTCTCGTCACCGGATACCGATGCGATGTCGACCAGGGCCCGGGTCAGCGCAACCGGATCGTCAGCCAGGTCGGTGAGTGTCGACCGCATGGCCGCAGGCTACCCGGTAGCGTGTGCAGCCATGACGGTCATGCCCAGCTCGCCCACGCCCGGCCGACCCGTTACCCAACCGGCCTGGGGGCTCGGACTCGCCACACTCAACGGCGAACAGGTCCTCGACGTGTGGTTCCCGAAGCTCGGCCTCGGTCCGGCGCCCGACCTGAACCCGGCACCCGTGCCCGGGGCGCTGCTCTCGCCCGTCGAGGGCGAGGCGGCCCTGGGCCTTCCACCGGGCTCCGCCGGCCGGCCCGCGCTGCCCGGCCTGTCCATCGCCGGGGTGCTGGTCACGATCACGTCGCTCGCCGACCCGCCGAAGGACGCCTTCGACGTCTGGCTGCGCCTGCACCTGCTCTCGACCCGCACCATCAAGCCCCACGAGGCGAACCTCGACGGCGTCTTCGGGCTGCTGGCCAACGTGGCCTGGACCTCGGCCGGCCCGTGCCCACCGGATCGGGTCGACGAGCTGCGCCTCGCCGAGCGGGCGGCCGGCCGGGTGCTCACCGTCTACGGGGTGGACAAGTTCCCCCGAATGGTGGACTACGTCGTGCCGACCGGGGTGCGCATCGCCGACGCCGACCGGGTCCGGCTGGGGGCGCACCTGGCGCCGGGCACCACGGTGATGCACGAGGGATTCGTCAACTTCAACGCAGGGACGCTCGGAGCGTCCATGGTGGAGGGCCGCATCTCGGCCGGCGTCGTGGTGGGCGACGGGTCGGACATCGGCGGCGGGGCGTCCATCATGGGCACCCTCTCGGGCGGCGGCAAGGAGGTCATCCGCGTCGGCGAGCGCTGCCTGATCGGGGCCAACGGCGGCCTGGGCATCTCCCTCGGTGACGACTGCGTGGTGGAGGCCGGGACCTACATCACCGCCGGGACGAAGGTCACCCTGCCGGACGGGCGGGTGGTCAAGGCGCGCGAGCTGTCCGGCGCGTCCGGGCTGCTGTTCCGGCGCAACTCCCTGTCCGGGGTCGTCGAGGCGGTACCGCGCACCGGCACCGGCATCGAGCTCAACGCCGTCCTGCACGCCAACGACTGACCGTCACCTCGCCGGTCGACACCGGCGTCCGTCACCGCCGCCGACGGCGTTCGCCACCATCGTCGTCGGCGTCACTCCCATCCCGGCTACGGCGAGCTCGCCGGGCGCGATCCGGTTCGCGCGGGCGCGCTCCCGGGCCGGGTCGGGGCGCCGTCGCCCGGGGGCTCACCGGGTGGCCGTCGGCACAGCGCAGCTCGACGGTGACCGCCGCGCCACAGTCCCGGTGCACCAGGGTGACCGGTGGGCCGTCGGGGTCGCCGAGGTAGCGGTCGCCCCAGGCGAGTAGCGCCGCCAGCACCGGGTACAGGTCCAGCCCCTTCTCGGTCAGGTGGTACTCCTCCCGCACGCGTTCGCCCGGCACCTGGTACGGGTGGCGCCGCAGGATGCCGTGCCCGACCAGGGTGGCCAGCCGGTTGGTGAGCACCTGACGAGGGATGCCGGTGCGCACGCGCATGTCCTCGAACCGGCGGACGCCGAGAAAGACCTCGCGCAGCACGACGATCGTCCACTTCTCCCCGAGCACCGCCATGGCGCGGCCGAGCGTGCAGTTCTCGGCCGACCAGTTCATCGCCTCGGGTCGGTCGGGCGGCGCCAGGACCCGACTCGTCGTCATGCCAGTGATGCTGTCATGTGAACCATTCTCTGTCTACTTGACAGACTCAGCCATTAACCCCAAGGCTGAGTCCATGACGCAGATGCAGGAAGCCGTCGACACCGTACGGACTCGTACGTACTCCTGGCCCGACCCCCACGCCATCGCGGCCGCGCTCGGGCGCCGATCCGGCGTCGAGATGATCCAGGCCCTCGAGCGCGGCGAGCTTCCAGCCCCGCCCATCATGCATACCCTCGACCTCGATAAATTGGAGTACCTCGGTGAAGGGCGGTGCGCCTTCATGATGCGGGCTCAGGAGTTCCACTACAACCCGCTCGGCACCGTCCACGGTGGAGTGATCGCCACCCTGCTCGACTCAGCCGCGGGGTGCGCCGTGCACTCGACGCTGCCGGCCGGCTGGGGCTACACGACCCTCGACCTGACCACCAAGTACCTGCGGCCGGCCACCGTCGCGTCGGGCCGGATGCGGTGCGAGGGCAGCGTCATCCATCGGGGCCGGACGACCGCGCTGGCCGAGGCCCGACTCTTCGACGAGCGCGGCCGCCTGCTCGCGTACGCCTCGTCGTCCTGCCTGCTCTTCGAAATGCCCACGGGCTGAGGCCACGCAGGACCGTCGCTGGCGTCGGTCAGCCGCGGGCGGCCGGAGGCCGTCGGTCCGGCGTCGTCACGACAGGCGGGCCACGGCCGCGGCGATGCGCTCGTCGGTGGCGGTCAGCGCGATCCGGACATGCCGGCCCGCGGTTGGCCCGTAGAACACACCCGGCGCCACGAGGATGCCGCGCGACGCCAACCAGTCCACAGTGGACCAACACTCCTCGCCCCGGGTCGCCCACAGATACAGCCCGGCCTGGGAGTGATCGATGCTGAACCCGGCGGCCACCAGCGCCGACCACAGCGCCGCCCGCCGGGCCCGGTACACGGCGCGCTGGGCGTCGGCGTGGGCCTCATCGTCCAGGGCGGCGGCCATCGCGGCCTGCACCGGGCCGGGCACCATCAGCCCGGAATGCTTGCGGACGGCCAGCAGCTCCTGGACGAGGGACGGGTCGCCGGCGACGAACCCGGCCCGGTAGCCGGCGAGGTTGGAGCGCTTCGACAGGGAGTGCACCGCCAGCACCCCGTCATAGGCACCGTCACACACTGACAGCACCGAGGTGGGCGAGGCGTCGAAGCCCAACTCCAGGTAGCACTCGTCGCTGGCCAGCACCGCCCCCTGCGCGCGGGCCCACGACACCCACTCGCCCAGCGCGGTCGGCGGGAGCACCCGGCCGTGCGGGTTGGCCGGCGAGTTCACCCAGACCAGGCGGACCGGACCGGCCCCGGCGGGGACGTCATCTGGCGTGTCGGCCCGCACCACCGTCGCCCCGGCCAGCCGGGCCCCCACCTCGTACGTCGGGTAGCAGATCGTCGGGATCACCACGATGTCGCCGGGGCGTACACCGAGCTGCGACGGCAGGGACGCGACCAGCTCCTTGGAGCCGATCGTGGGCAGCACCGACTCCTCGCCGAGACGCACGCCGCACCGGCGGCTCAGGTAACCGACGATCGCCGCGCGCAGGCGAGGGGTGCCCGCCGTCGCGGGATAGCCGGGGGCGTTGGCGGCGTCAGCGAGCGCCTGGCGTACGACGGCCGGCACCGGATCGACCGGCGTTCCCACTGACAGATCGACGATCCCGTCCGGATGGGCCGCTGCCCGCAGCTTGGCGGGCTCCAGCACGTCCCACGGGAAGTCCGGCAGCCCGGCCGAGACGCGCGCCGGCGCTGACGTGGCGGAGCGGGCGCCCGCCCCGGGGCCGTTCAGTGCTCGCCCTCCTTCGGCGGCAGGCCCGCGACCAGCTCGGCGTCCTTGGCGACCTTACCGATCTTCGACGCGCCCCCGGGCGAGCCGAGCTCGGCGAAGAACTCGGCGTTGGCGGCCTGGTACGGCTTCCACTGCTCCGGCAGGTCGTCCTCGTAGAAGATCGCCTCGACGGGGCAGACCGGCTCGCACGCACCGCAATCGACGCACTCGTCCGGGTGGATGTACAGCATCCGGTTGCCCTCATAGATGCAGTCGACGGGGCACTCCTCGATGCACGCCTTGTCCAGCACGTCCACGCATGGCTCGGCGATAACGTAGGTCACCGGCGGTCCCTTCCTCGGCGCCTTGGGTCCTGGTTGGCGGGCCGACTGGGCCCCGAAGGCGTCATCCTCGGTGGGCTGTCGATCCTCGCGGCGATCAGCCTAATATCTCCGCCGGCGTCCGCGGCACGCCGGCGTCACCAGGGGAGTCGGGCGTGTTGAATTCGGGTGACCTGGGTCACCGGGTCGTGGTGCGGCACCGGACCGATCGAGGACCGACCGACGTCCTCGGCGAGCTGACGTCCATCGACGACCACGGGCTGGTGGTGCGGACCGAGGCGGGCGACGAGCGCCGCATCGCCCGAGCCGCCGTGATCGCCGGCAAGCGCGTCGGGCCCCGCCCCGCCCGCTTCTCGGAGATCCTCGCGCTGGAGCGCATCGCGGCGGCGGCGTGGCCCGCTCCCGAGACCGAGCGGCTCGGCGAGTGGCTGCTGCGCGCGGCCGACGGGTGGACAAACCGGGCCAACTCCGCCCTTCCGCTCGGCGACGCCGGGTGCGACCTCGACGAGGCCGTGGCCGCGTGCGTCGCCTTCTACACCGCGCGCGGCCTGCCGCCGAAGATCACCGTGCCGCTGCCGGTCCGCCGCGACGTGGCCCGTCACCTGGCGGAGGCCGGCTGGATCGCCCAGCCGGAGGTACTCGTCCAGACCGCCGCGCTGGACCGCGTTATCGCGCTGGCCAGCCAGGCGGCGGCGGGCCGCGCGGGCGCGCCGGGGAGCGTGACCCTGCACGATCGGCCGCCGCCCGACGTCCTCTCCGTGGTCGCCGCGCGCAAGGACGGGCTGCCGCCGGCCGCCGAGCACGTGCTCACCGGGGTCGACGCCGTACGGTTCGCGGTCGCCCGCGACGCGGACGGCACCCTGCTCGCCAACGCGCGCGGCGCGGTCGTGCAGCGCTGGCTGCACATCGGGCTGGTCGAGGTGCTGCCACACGCGCGCCGGCGAGGGTTCGCCCGAGCCGTGACGACGGCGCTGGCGGAGTGGGCGCAGGAGGCCGGGGCCACGCGGGCGGTGCTCCAGGTTGAGGGCCTCAACGAGCCGGCCCGGCGGCTGTACGAGAGCCTGGGCTGGCGCACCCACCACACGTTCGTGACCTACCGCCGGCCGCCCGACCCGGCGTGACCCAGGCCGGCCGGCCTCACCCCGACCCGACGTGGCCCGAACCGGGTACACGAAGCGCCGCTAGCTCACCCGGCGCGGGCGCCGGCCGTAGCGCTCGGCGTAGGCGGCCAGCCCGCGGGTCTTCCAGTCCTTACCGAGCACGACCATGGTCACAAACCCGAGGAAGATGCCGAGCGCGCCGAGGCCGAGGAACTGCAGGAACTGCAGCACGAACATCTCCAGGCCCTCGTCGAAGGGCTTGTTCCCGCCGAAAAACGGACCGACGAGCAGGGCCAGCAGCGTGCCCACGAGGGTGGCGAGGCCCAGGTCGGCGGCCATGCGTCCCGCCGGGTGCCGCACCGCCCAGAATCCCGCGGCCACGGCCAGCAGGAGCACGATCGCCAGGGCCCCGGACACCGCGATGACGACGTCGGTCGAACTGTCCTCGCTGCGCAGCGGGGGGATCTCGCTCTCGTCGGGCGCCGTGATGTTGCTGATGAACCGGGCGAGCCCGTTGATGAGGAAGAAGCCGAGCGCGATCGCACCCACCCGTACCCAGCGATTACGCCACATATGTCCGCCTCCTTTACCGGCACCGAGCGACGACGTGAGTCCGGGGGATGACGCATCGTATGTCATCGACCCGATGCCTGCACTCGCCGCCCGCCTCCGTGGCCGGCGGTGTCAGGACGGACGCCCTCCCGGGCAGACATGGGCAGGAAGGCGTCCGGGCTGACCCATCACAGGTTGCGGCGCAGGAAGTCGAGCTCGAGCCGCAGCAGGTGCGCGAGGAGGGCGCTGCCGGTCATGTGGGTGGCGCCGCTCAGCGGGATCACCGCGTGCGGTCGGCCCGCGGCCAGCAGCGCGGCCGACAGGCGCAGCGTGTGGGCGGCCACCACGTTGTCGTCGACGAGCCCGTGCACGACAAGCATGGGGCGGGCATCCTCGGGCGCGCGTGGCGGCTGCGCGGCGGCCTCCAGCAGCGAGTTGTGCGTGTAGATGTCGTTGCCCTCGCTCGGCAGGCCGAGGTAGCGCTCGGTGTAGGCCGTGTCGTAGAGCGTCCAGTCGGTCACCGGAGCACCGACGATCGCGCACTTGTAGACGTCCGGTCGGCGCAGCACTGCCAGTGCGGACAGCCAGCCACCGAAGGACCAGCCGCGGATGGCCACCCGGCTCAGGTCCAGGTCGGGATGCTTGTCCCCGAGCGCCTTGAGGGCGTCGACCTGGTCGGTGAGGATGACGTCGGCCAGCCGCCGGTGGATCACCTTCTCGAACGACGGAGCCACCCCCGGCGTACCGCGGTTGTCGATAGTGACGACCGCGAACCCGGCGTCGGCGAACCACTGCCGCTCCAGCCAGCGGGCGCGCACCGACACCACTTCCTGGTGGCCCGGCCCGCCGTAGATGTGCACCAGAACCGGCAGCTTGCGCCCGGCGACATGGTTGCGCGGATAGAGCACCCCGGCGGGCAGGCCCCGGTCGGTCACCCGTTCGAGGACGGGACGCGGCGCGTACGGCGGGATGGCCGCGTGGGACGTGAGCGTGCCGACGACGGACTGTCCGGAGTAGACCGTCCACCGCGTACCGGCGTGGTCCAGCGAGTCGGTGCCGACCACGAGCGTGTCCCCGCCGGCGTGCCCGACATGCCAGCCCGGGTCCGTGGTGAGGCGGGTGATCTCCACCGACGGCGCGCCGATCCGGGTGCCGACCCGGTACAGGTGCTGCTCCCCCGGTTCGCCTTCGCTCGCCTCGACGAGCACGTCGGCCCCGATCCGGCCGCACACCCGCCGCACGTACAACCCGGACGGGGTGAGCAGCCCACCGTCGGCGAACAGGCAGCGGGCATCGAACCCGTCGTGAGCCAGCTCGCCGCCGATGAGCACCCGACCGTCCGGCAGGTAGGCGGGTGTGCCGGGCACGGGCTCCACCCAGCGGGGGTCGGCGAGCTCCGCGTGGACCTGGGTCTCGCCGGTGCGCGGGTCGACCGCGAGCACCAGCCCGTGCTGCTGGAGCCGGCGCAGCACGGTCACGAGCGGCCCACCCGTCTCGGACCAGGCCACCGACACCAGGTACGGATAGGTCTCCCGGTCCCAGTGCACGTCCACCCAGCCGCCGTCGAGGTCGAGCAGGTGCAGGGTGACCTCGGCGTTGGCCGTGCCCGCCGACGGGTAACGCAGGGTCGTGGGCTCGCGGCCGGGATACGCCGGATCGTGCAGGTGCCACCGCTGGACCCGGGAGTTGTCCACCCGCGCGGCGAGCACCGAGGTTCCGTCGGGTGACCACCAGTACCCGCGGTAACGACGGAACTCCTCGGCCGCGATGAAGTCGGCCAGCCCCCAGGTCACCGAATCGGCGTCCGCTTCGCCGGCCAGGAGGATGTCCTCATTGGTCTCCAGGTCGAGCACGCGCAGGGTGCCCTCGGTGACGTACGCGACCTTGCGGCCGCTGGGATCGGGGCGCGGGTCCACGACTCCGGACGCCACCGACCGTACGACCGGCTCCGCGCCGGGGGTGACCAGATCGACCGTCACCAACGCCCCGCCCAGCGCGAACGCCGCGAGGCGCGCCTGCGGGTCGGTGGCGTACGAGCCGATGCCCTTCGCGGCCAGGCGCAGCCGCTCGCGCAGCGACCGCTCGGCCTCGGGCAGGTCGGACGCGTCCCCGAGTCGGGACGGGTCGGCCACGAGTCGCTCCTCGCCAGTGGCGACATCGAAGACCCACAACGCGTCGGCGGGCGACTCGGGACCCGCCGAGCGGAGAAACACCACGCGGGCGCCGTCACTACCGACCGTGACGGCGCGTGGCTCACCGGCGCGGAACCGCGACGTCGCGGCGGCCAGTTCGGGATAGTCGACGGGCAGCGTCACGCCGTGATCGTCGCACGGACACGCGCGTAGAGTGGGCCAGGTGAGCGCACTGGCCCCGAC